>SYPI01000217.1 GCA_005804005.1 Planctomycetia bacterium | reverse complement strand
GGGCGGTGATCGGCGTGTCGGCGATTCCCTGCGCGCACTTGTTGATGGTGTTGTAGGTCGCTGGTGCCACTAGACAGGCATCGAACGGCATCGAGTCGGAGAGGTGCTCGGCGGCGGGAGTCAAGGCGCTGATCACCGGGGTGTTACTGCACCAAGCCAACGCCTCGGCAGCTACATAGCGCTGAGCCTCGGCGGTGACAAACACTTGCACACTGGCTCCCTGACGGCGGAGGGCGCGCACCACGCCGGGCATCTTGTAGGCGGCGATGCCACCGGTGACCACCACGGCGATGCGCCGCGATGAAAGGTGCGTCCCTTCAAGGCGAACTTCGTGGTCGCTTAAGTCGGAGTCGGCCGGTGGTCGGGGATCCCAGTCGCGCATTGGAGGGGAGATTCTACGGAGTAGGGCGGCTTGTCCGCGCTCACTGGTGAGTTACCCTTCGTGAATGCCTGTTTTCGTCGCGGCCTTGGCGATTCAAACAGGCGAACCGCTCGATTTTTCCCGCGATGTCCGCCCGATACTGGCGCGCCACTGTCTGGTGTGTCATGGCCCGGACTCTTCCGGTCGAAAGTCTGACCTCCGGCTCGACGACCCGCACTCGGCGCTGGCGCTGCGCGACGACGGCCCGGCGATCGTTGCTGGCCGGCCGGAGTTGAGCCAACTGATCGCCAGAGTGGGCAGCCCCGACCCCGATGAGCGCATGCCGCCCGATGACCGCCCGGCGGTTTCGGCGGCTGAGTTGGCCATCCTCACCCGTTGGATAGACGAGGGCGCCAAGTACGGAAATCATTGGTCCTGGGAGCCGATAGCGGCGCCAGCGGTTCCGCCGATTGCCGACGGCAACTGGTGCCGCAAGCAACTCGACGCATTCGTTCTCGCAGCACTCGAGAAACGCGGCATTGCCCCGGCCGAGGAAGCCGACCGTGCCACGCTGCTGCGTCGCTTGTCCTTCGACCTCATCGGACTGCCTCCTAGCGCCGACGAGGTCGCAGCCTTCGCCGCTGACACCCGGCCCGAGGCCTACGAGGAAGCGGTCGAGCGTCTGCTGGCCTCCGAACACTTCGGCGAGCGATGGGGTCGCCACTGGCTCGACCTAGTCCGCTACGCCGAGACTTACGGCCACGAGTTTGATTACAGCATCGACCACGCCTGGCGGTACCGCGACTACGTCATCCGCGCCTTCAACACTGATGTGCCCTACGACCGACTGGTGCAGGAGCATGTAGCTGGCGACCTGCTGAGCGCGCCGCGGATCGATCCAGCCACCGGACTCGACGAATCGCCACTGGCCACGGGGTTCTGGTGCCTGACTCAGGGCACGCACGGCCCGGTCGATGTGCGGCAGGACGAACTCGACCGGATCGACAACCAGATCGATGTGTTCTCGCGAGCGTTCTTGGGCACCACTATGGCCTGCGCCCGCTGCCACGACCACAAGTTTGATCCGATTCCCAGCAGCGACTACTACGCGCTGGTTGGGACGCTGCGAAGTTCGCGGCGCCACATGACCTACCTCGATCCCGGCGGGCAACTCGAACTGCGCCGCGCCGAGATTCTTGAACAGCGTCGGCAGTTGGAGGCGCAACTCAGCCTCGATAGGCCAGCTGAGTTGGCCGCCCCCTCCGCCGGCGACGCCGCCATCGAGGAATTCGCGCAGGCAATCCCGGCGGGCTGGTCCACCACGGGGCAGGCATTCGCGCGGAGTGCCAGCGAACTGTCGCAGATCGGTCGGGCCGCTGATGGCGTGCTGCTGAAGAGCCCTTCGGGGGTGGCCAGCAGCGAGTCGGTGGCACCAGCCATGCAGGGCACTCTGCGCTCAGCGGACTTCCGGATCGATTGTGAGCGCATTGTCATCCGCGCCTGCGGCACCGGATGTCGGGTTCAGGCCACCATCGACGGCTACTCGCTCCATCAGCAGAACCCGGTCCTCTTCGAGCATGTCTTTGCCAGTTGCGAGAGCCCGGACACTTGGACCGACCTCAATCTCGATGTCAGCCGCTACCAAGGTGAGCAGGCCTACCTCGAGTTCATCGACGATGGACCCGGCTGGATCATGATTGATTCAGTGCGCCGTGAAACCGGTGCAACCAGCGCGGCATCCGCCACCGGCCCGGCGCGCACTCCATTGGTCGAGTTGAGCCCGGGCGTGGCTACGGATTTGGCCAGCCGTCTTGATCAGGTGGTTGAACCCGCCTCGATCGGCGCCCCGCTGCGGGCACAAGGTCTGCTCGAAGGGACCGCGAGCGATGAACCGGTGCTCAATCGCGGCAATCATCGGACCCCGGGCGTCACAACGCCACGCGCCGCCATCGCCTCGGTGCCAGTTGGCGATCTCCCGACCACTGGCTCCGGCCGATTGGCGCTGGCCATGAACATCACCTCGAGCGCCAGCCCACTCCTGGCGCGAGTGATGGCCAATCGCATCTGGCAGCACCTCATCGGCGTGGGACTGGCAGCCACCAGCGACGACTTGGGATCCATGGGAACGCCGCCCGGCAACCCAGCCTTGCTGGAGCGCTTGGCGGCGGAGTTCCAATCGGACTGGTCGGTGAAGAATCTGGTGCGCCAGATCGTTCTCTCCAGCACCTATCGCATGTCCAGTCGCGTCAGTGACCCGCGCGCCGAAGAGATCGACCCGCTGAACGAGATTCCGCACCGCGGCCGCCTTCGCCGCCTAGATGCTGAGTGCATCCGCGACGCCATCCTGGTGGATGCTGGCACGCTCGACCCCGCAGTTGGTGGTCCGCCGGTTGCCATTCACCTGACCGACTCGATGCAGGGGCGGGGGCGGCCAGCCAATAGTGGCCCACTAGATGGTGACCGCCGTCGCAGCATTTATCTGGAGGTCCGCCGAAACTTTCCCGCCCAACTTCTGGCCGTTTTCGACCAGCCCATACCAACCACCACCGTCGGCCGTCGTAATGAATCGAATGTCCCGGCCCAGTATCTGGCGTTGGCCAACGACCCGTTCGTTCGCGCCCAGGCTGCGGCCTGGGGCGCGGCGTTGGCGGGCGATCCGGCTCGGCCCAGTGAGCGGGTGGGCCGGATGATTCGCAGTGCCCTTAGCCGCGATGGAAACTTGAACGAACGCAGTGCAATGATGGCCGTGCTGAACGGGCGCAACGCCGACCCGGCCGCCTGGCAGGAGCTGGCGCTGGCTCTCTTCAATGCCAAGGAATTCGTCCTGCTCCCCTGAAGCCATGCACCACTGTTGTCACTTCCAACCTCGCCCGCTGACCCGCCGCCAGATGCTGCTGTCGTGCATGAGCGGTTTCGGGGCGGTGGCCTTCGCGGCCATGGCGCGGGGCGACACGCTCAGTGTGCTTGCCGCAGGTGGCGGGCGCACTCCGGCGGCGCGCCGAGTGATCTTCCTATACATGGATGGCGGCCCGAGCCAGATCGACACCTTCGATCCCAAGCCGGCGCTGGAGAAGTGGGATGGCAAGCCGTTCCCTCTGCCGCGCGAGCGGACCCAGTTCAATATGGACGGCAACACCTTGGCCAGTCCGTGGAAGTTCGCCCAGCACGGCCAGAGTGGCTTGTGGGTGAGCGACTTGTTCCCGCATGTGGCCACCTGCGCCGACGAATTGTGCGTGGTGCGTTCCATGACCAGCAAGTTCAGCGAACACACCAACGCCAACTATTTCCTGCACACCGGCGCCGGGTTTGCGGGTCGGCCGAGCATGGGCGCCTGGACGAGCTACGGCCTAGGAAATGAGTCACACGATCTGCCGGGATTCGTGGTGCTCAATGGCGGGCTGATCCCTCCCGGCGGTATCGCCGTTCTTGGCAACGGGTTCCTTCCTGCCACGCACCAGGCTTCGCTCATGCGTCCCGAGGGCGAGGGGCTGGCGAATCTGAGTCCCCCGGAGGGGGCGGACCCGGCCGCCGATGCGCGGGTCCGTCAGTTGGCCGCGCAACTCGACGGGCAGTTTCTGGCGCGAAGCGGCGGGGCTGAGGCGGTTGAGAGCGCCATCGCCAACTGCGAGTTGGCCTTTCGCATGCAGACCGCCGTGCCTGAACTAATGGATCTGGTCGGGGAGAGCGAAGCCACCAAGACGGCCTACGGATTGGATCACGCCTATGAACCGACCCGAATCTTTGCCCGCCAGTGTCTGCTAGCCCGCCGGCTGGCCGAGCGCGGCGTGCGCTTCATCGAACTCACCTGTCCGGTGACTGCTGGCAACGATCGCTGGGACCAGCACGGCAATCTTCGCAAGGGGCATGAGGAAAACTCGCGCGCTGTGGATCAGCCCATCGCTGCGCTACTGAAGGACCTGCGCGCTCGCGGCATGCTCGACGACACGCTGGTGGTCTGGGCCGGAGAGTTCGGCCGCACGCCATTTGCTCAGGGGACTGATGGGCGCGACCACAATCCCTTCGGCTTCAGCATCTGGATGGCCGGCGGCGGGGTGCGCGGCGGAAGCGTTCACGGCGCAACCGATGACCTCGGCTACAAGGCAGTTGACCAGCCGGTGGAAGTGCACGACCTGCACGCCACCATGCTGCACCTCCTGGGCGTCGACCACACTCAGCTCACCCACCTGTTCGGCGGGCGGCAGATGCGCCTGACCGATGTGCACGGCAAGGTGCAGCACCACTGGCTGGCGGCCAGCTAGGCGTGCGTTGGGCCGTCGGGGCCCCACTGAACCGAGAAGTTGGAGTTGCCGTGCACGAAGGCTTCCAGCCAGTGGCCCAGGGCCTCGCTGCGCCAGTCGGTGGCGTCAAAGAGGGGCGCCTGCGGGTCCTTGGCGCGAGCCAGATACCAGCGGGCCAGATCGGCGCGCGAAAGAAGCAGGGTCGGCGCCAGGCCCTGAGAAATGCAGCGCAGGGAGATGATCGACCACAGGGCGTCGATGCGCATCCGATCCTGAGCGGTCTCGTCGGGCGCTGTCCAGATCTTGTCGCGCTCCGGCGACATGGCCGCCGCGGCGCGCAGCACCTCGAGGATTCGCGCGCCGTGCCGCTCAATGACCGGCCGCGGCAGCCCGCGGGTCTGGGCTAGTTTCTCCATCGAATCGGGCTTGGCCCGGGCCAGATCGAGCATCGGACCGTCTGGCAGCAGGGTGCGTGGCGGGACATCAGCCTCGCGAGCTAGGCCATGGCGAAGCAGCACCAGTTCGCGCAGCATGGTGAGCGTGCGCGGGCGCATGGTCAGCCCCTTGCAGGCCCGACGCACATGGGCCACTGGATCAAACTCATCGACCGATCGGACTGAGGCGGCACATTCCGCCAGAGCCCAAGACAGCCGTCCGGCTGTGCTAAGTCGCTCGCGCAGCAGGTGCCAAGCCAGCGGCAGGTAGCGCACATCGTCGGCGGCATAACGCAGCTGTGAATCACTCAGCGGCCGCGCATCCCAGTCGGTGAAGGTGTGTCCCTTGGCAAGATGGTGGCCAGTGAGCATCTGCACCGTGCTGGAGAGGCTGGCTGGCCATGGCATGCCGGCCATTCCGGCGGCGATTTGAGTGTCGAAGATGTTTGCCGCTGGCGAGCCGCAGGCCCGCTGCGCGGCATCGACATCCTGACCACCAGCGTGCACGATTGTTGTGCGGCCGCCATCGCAGACCACGCGCCACAGTTCATCAAGACTCGGGAAGGCCAGTGGATCGACCAAGGCCACTCGCTCAGTGGTGGCGATCTGTATCAGGCAGATGCGCGGCCGAAACGTCTCTTCGCCGATGAATTCGGTGTCGTAGGCGAACGACTCCTGGCCTCGCAGGTGGTCGAGCAAGTCATTCAGCCCGGCAGAATCAACGATCAGTTCCGGGGCCCCCTGCGGGACCATTTCATGCTGCAGCACCCGAATTGGAGCAAGATCGCCGGCGTGCGCCTCGGCGTGGTGCATGGCACGCTTCTTCCGGCGGTAGTCCACGGTGCCCCACGCGCCCTACGGCGCGTGCCTCGCGAACACCAGACTGGTGTTGTGACCGCCGAAACCGAACGAATTGTTCAGGGCGATCTCCACCCGCCGCTCCTGAGCGTGGTTGGCGACGAAATCCAGATCGAAGCCCTCGTCTGGGTTGTCGAGGTTGATGGTCGGCGGAAGCACGCCGTGGTGCAGGGCCAGTGTGGTGGCCACGCTCTCCAAGCCGCCAGCGGCCCCGAGCATGTGCCCGGTCACGCTCTTAGTGGAACTCATGGCCAACTTCTTGGCGTGCGAGCCGAAGAGAGACTTCACCGCGGCCACCTCGGCGGCATCACCCAGCGGAGTCGAGGTGCCGTGGGCGTTGATGTAGCCGACCGCATCGGCGTTGAGGCCCGCATCGCGTAGCGCTTCCTCCATGGCCCGCTTGGCCCCGGCACCTTGGGCGTCGGGTGCCGCGATGTGATAGGCATCGGCGCTGCAGCCAAAGCCGATCAGTTCGCCGTAGATGCGCGCCCCGCGCTTCACGGCCATTTCACGCTCCTCAAGAACCAGCACCGCCGCTCCTTCGGCCAGCACGAATCCGTCACGATCCTTGTCAAACGGCCGCGAGGCGCGGGCTGGATCACTATTGCGCAGCGAGAGAGCCTTCATTGAAGCGAAAGACGAAATGCACAGTGGGGTGACCGCGCCCTCGGCGCCGCCAGCCAACATGACATCGGCGTCGCCGCGCTCGATGAAGCGGAGGGCCATGCCGATAGCGTGGGCCCCCGAGGCGCAGGCGGTAGCGGTGCAGATGTTGGCCCCGCGCAACTGGTGCTTGATGGATACATGCCCAGCGCAGGCATTGGCCATCAGTTTGGGAACGGTGAACGGATTGACCTTGCGGGGTCCGGTCTGCAGCAGCTTGCTGTAGCCGTGCTCGATTGTCTCGATGCCGCCGATGCCTGAGCCGATCGCCACGCCGCGGCGCCACTGGTCACCCGTGGTGAAGTCGATGCCGCAGTCGCGGACCGCCTCGACCGCCGCCGCCATTCCAAACTGGCAGTAGCGGTCCATTCGCTTGGCTTCGCGTGGATCGATGGTGGCTTCGGGGTGGAAGCCGCGAACCTCCCCAGCGAAAGTCACCGTCCAGTCTGGATTCTGCTCGAACCCGCTGATAGGGGCGACTCCGCTGCGCCCGTCTACCAAGGCTTGCCAAGTGGTCGGCACATCCAAGCCAACATCGGTGATGACCCCCATCCCGGTGACAACCACGCGTCGACGCTCCATGACCCGCATGCGATCAGCAGCCGGAACCAGCCGAACTCATGCGCCAGTCGCCGCCAGACACCTCAGGAAGTCGCCTTCCCCTGGCCCTGTCCCATGTGGGACTTGATGAAGTCGATGGCGTGTCCAACGGTCTGGATCTTGTCCGCCTGATCATCGGGGATGGTCGTGCCGAACTGGTCCTCGAACTCCATGACCAGCTCAACAATGTCG
>SYPI01000216.1 GCA_005804005.1 Planctomycetia bacterium | reverse complement strand
TCGGCGATTGTCTTGGGGGGCATGGGCCCTTGCCGGACCCCGAGTTGCTTGCCCACCGCGGCATCCTGGGCCAGCGCCGGTTCGGCGGCCAAGATCAGCGCGTCGGGTCGCAAGGCGCGGGTGGCAATGGCGATTCCACTCCTCAGCCCACCGCCGCCGATCGGGGCGATGATGGCCTCGACCTCTGGCTCGTCTTCGAAGATCTCCAGGGCGACGGTGCCTTGTCCGGCGATCACATCGAAGTTGTCGTAGGGGTGAACGAGCACCGCGCCACTGCGGGCGATCTCGCGCTCACAGGCTTCCTCGCGCGCGGCCAGAGTCGGAGCGCACTCCACCACCCGCGCCCCGTAGCCCTCGACCGCGCGGCGCTTGACCGCTGGCGCGCCCTGCGGCATGACAATGGTTGCGGCGATCCCGCGAAGCCTCGCCGCCAGCGCCAGCGCCTGAGCATGATTTCCGGAGGAGTGAGTCACCACGCCGTGAGCCGCCTGGTCGGCGCTCAGCGCCATCACGGCGTTACAGGCCCCGCGGAACTTGAACGCCCCGACGCGCTGAAACAGTTCGCACTTGAAGCGCAGCTGGCGGCCGGCGAGGCCATCCAAGGTGGAGTTACGCAGCAATGGTGTGCGGTGGATCCAGCGGGCGATCCGCTGTTGCGCGGCACAGATATCGGAAATGTTGGGGAGCGCACCGGCGGCGCGATGAACCACTTCAGGTGCTGGCATCACCATTCAGCGTAGCGAACCGAACCCCACTCAGTCGCGCCTGGCGGAACTGTGGTGGGCCGGGGCGCCGAAGGGAGCCGAGTCGGGCATGAAGGCGCGCCGCATGATGGTGCGGAATGGCTTGACCGACACTCCGGTGACGCCTGGGCAACGGCGGGCCCGCTCGGCGATCTCGTGAAGCTGCCCCTCGCGCTCGCAATCCACATCAATTCCCAGTTGCTGCGGCCCGCCGAAGATCAGCAGGGTGTTGGCCTCGATCAGGCGGGAAATCCGCCGCGCTGCGGCCCAAACCGGCCCGTCAATCGATAGATGCACTATCGCTGCGATGTGGGCGCCCAAGTGCATCGGATCTACCACGGCCATGACCTTGCACGAACCCTCGGACATCAGGCGGCGAAACCGTTCGGCAACCGCGGTCGCCGATACGCCGGCGGAGGTGCTCATATCCGCGAAGGTGGCCCGGCCATCCTGCTGCAACGCCCGGAGGATGGCCAGATCCGCCCCGTCGTACCCGCGCCGGCTCCTGCCCGGAGGCAGGGCTGCGGCCGGGGGCATCGTCGCAGGTGCTCCAGCGCTTTCCAGTCGGTGCATGCAGAGAATGGAGGTGTAGGTGCAACCGCTCACGCCCTCGAGCGCGCACACCGTGTCATCGATGAAGCGCATCAGTTCCACCGCATCGGTGGCGGCGACCGCCGCCATGATGCATGGCTCGCCCATCAGGGTGGCAACGCAGCCGACCTCTGGCATGGCGCAAAGTGCATGGGCCGGGCGCTCTGGGTCGCCGCGGGTGCGCACAGTCAATACCCCAGATTCGCGCAGCCCGAACACGGCCGGAGCGATCGATGCGTGGAATCGCACCACGCCCTCGTCGATCAGCCGAGCCATACGGCGCGACACATTGGCTTCACTCAGGCCCGAAGCGCTGGCCAGAGATCGCCCCATGGCCCGCGGTTCGGCGACCAGAGCCGCAATGATGGCCCGGTCAGCCGCATCAAGTGGTGATCGAGCCAAGTGAGCAAGGATGGAACGAGTCCGTAGCATGCGAGTGGCTGCCTTACCTCTATTCCCGGGATACGCGCGGGGAACACTCTCAACGCTCAGCGAGTCAACGCAGGAATTCAGCCGAGGCTTGGGACTGGGGATGAAAATCTCCGAGTCGGCGCACTGCTACTATCGTCTCAATCGCTCGCGGTGTCCAACTTGTTTTGGACTGAGAAGCACGCGTCGAACCTGATCCGGTTGAAACCGGCGTAGGAAAGCGATTGGCCCGGTGCCTGCCCAGGGCATCGCGAGCGGCAAGGAGCGCAACAATGCAAAAGAATGAGTATGCACCCCCAAAGCAAGCTCACGAGTCCGCCATTACACGGCAAGATTGCACATCCGAGCCTGGGGCCCGCTTCGCGCTGCCTGCCGCGATCGGCACAGCGGTGCCGTACTCGAGTCCCGATACACCCGGCATGCCGTTGCCTAGCCAGAAGACCGCCTGGGACTTCCTGCCAGCGGATTGGCGAGTCGAGTCGGCGCCGACACATGAGGCGGGCTGTGCCGGACACAATCAAGCGCAGATTGGCACATTCGTGCGGGGGGTCGCCCCGGCCGGGTTCATCGCCTGCACGCAACTGGAGCAGGCGCGCCTTGGCGTGATCACAGCGCAAATGCGCCGCGTTGCCGAGCGTGAGAAGCACCTCACCGCCGCGCAAGTGCGCGATGAAGTTGCCGCCGGACGCATGGTCATTCCGGCCAACACCGTGCACCTGAACCATGGACTTGATCCGATGGCCATCGGGCGGGCCAGCCGCACCAAG
>SYPI01000215.1 GCA_005804005.1 Planctomycetia bacterium | reverse complement strand
GGGATTCTGCACGTTGTAGAAGTTGCCGCCGGTCTGCTCGGCCATGGCCCGCATGTTGTTGTTGTCCTGCGCGGTGCCGTGGCCGGCCACCATGACCGTGGTCACCGTGATCTTCCGCGTGCGGCACAGAGCCAGCGTGGCGGGAAGCGGCGGCCCGGGGTCGCCGTCGGAAATGACGATTACATGTTTCTGCCCGGCCCGCACCGAATCCAGCCCCTTGAGAGCCAGTTGCAATGTGGGCTCGAAGTCGGGCATATCGCCCACCCGCATGCCCTTGGCGGCGGCAATCGGTGCCGTCTTGTCCCCGGCCAACTGCAGCGGGAAGGCCCATGCGGCGCCATTGAACTCGCCGCCGCCCGCGCCCCAGTCGAAGGTGATGATGCCGAGATAATCGAGGCTGCTCAGAGCATTGATGGCATTGATGGCCACCTGCTCGCCCCAGTAGTTGCCGTTGGGCATCTCGCAGGAGTGCACGATGAGGCAGAGTGCACCACGGGGGAGTTCGCGAGTCTGCGGCGGCTCCAGTTTCACCGGCAGGGTGGCCGCCACCTCGGAACCGATCCAACCTCCGGCGCCAAAGGCCCGGTCTCCACCGAGCATCAATAGTCCGCCGCCGATGTCGTGCACATAGGCGTGCAGCAGCCGATCGGTTTCGTTGTCGATTGCGTAGCGGGGAATGTTGGCCAGCACGATGGCGTCGTAACTGGCCAAGAACGACGCCCCTTCGGCCAGCTTGTCGCTAGCCACTGTGTCGGTGGTGATCCGCGCCGCAGCCAGCGCCTCGGCAATGGAGCGGGTCTCTTCGCCGGTGTCATCTACCAGCAGAACCCGACCATCGCCCTGCACCAGAATGATGCCAGCCGCCAGATTGTTTTCACGCAACACATCGCCTGATTCTGGTTCAAACACCGCCCGAAACCGGTGGGCCCCTTGCCGCTCCATGCTGATGGGGATGGTGATGGTGTTGGCGCCGGAGTTCAGTTCCACCGGCAACCCGGAGCCGGGCGAATCGGGATCCAGATCAACCGGCACATCATCGCGCAACAGCTGGATCTGTCCCCGCGCCGCGGCCTGACTGCGAATGAACACTTTCAGGTCGACCGACTGCCCAGTGCGGACGCGGGCCGGAATGCGCATCCCCTCGACCACCACCTCTTCCTGATGGTCGTACATGACCGGCAGCACATCGAGCGGAATGCCATTGGCCCGCGCCAGATCAGCGGCTTCCATCAGGTTGCCGACCGTTTCGTTGCCGTCGGAGATGAGCAGAACGCGACTGGCGGTGTCGGCGGGCAGCACCGCCAGCGCGCGTCGCACACCCTTCGACAGGTCAGTGGCAGTGGCGTCGGGGGCCGCCGCGGATACTGATGGGACCGCGTCGCTATCGGGCATGGCCAGCGTGTCGGCATCCGCCCCGACGGCGATCACTGCCAGACGATCCTCCGGGCGCTCCTTGGCCGCTGAAATCTGTGTCAGCCAAGCATCCACCTGAGCGCGCGCCGCCGCGGGAATGGAACGGCTGACATCAACCACCAGCGCAAGTGTGAGCGCCTCGCCCTGGCGAAGGATGCGCGGCTGCGCCAAACTGGCTGCCAAGAGCGCCACCAGCACGGTGCGCAGCGCCAGACTCGCCCAGGTCTTGGCCCGTCCAGCCGCATCGCGTCGGCGCCAGGCGATCCACCAGAAGATCGGCACCAACAGCAGGAGCAGGAGCCCCGCCGGGCGTTCAAATCCGATTCCGAAACCGCCGTTCATGCAATCCCAATCTACTTCCGGGTGAGTGAAGCGGCATCAAGCAGCGCCACGCGTGAATGTCCCGAGTCAAGAATCGCCAGTCTTCCGCCGTGCTGGGCGATTGCCCACGGCGCGATGAGCTGCCCCAACCCGGCACCACCGCCGCCCCACAAACCCAGCCCAGCACCGCTTCTGGCATCCAGCATCTGCAGCCGATTGTTTCCCCACTCAGAGACCAGCAGGGTGTGCTCATCGAACCAGAGCACCGAGTACGGGTAAGCCAGTTGGCCCGCAGCGCGTCCCGGCGCGCCAATGGTGCGCAACACGGCGCCATCAGGATCGGTGATCACCACCCGGTGATTGCAGGCATCGGCGATGGCCAGTTCGCTGCCGTCGGGGGAGAAGGCCAGCGACTGCGGTCTAGAGAACTGCCCCGGTTCGGTCCCGCGCCGACCGAAGCTGCCGCAGAGCCTGCCGGTGGAGTCGAACACCTGAATGCGATCGTTGCCACCGTACTCGGCCACATAGGCTCGGCCATCGGCGCCGAAGGCGATGTCGGTGGGATAGATGAACTGGCCCGGTTCTTCGCCATACGAACCGAACTCGCCGAGGAATGTCCCGTCGGGTTTGTAACGCACCACGCGGTGATAGTGAGTGTCGGCGACCCAGATTTCACCGTTGGGTGCGATGCTCACCCCGGTCGGTTTGCCAAGCACGCTCTCGGGCATCATCCAGTGCCGCTGGAGACGACCGCCCGAGTCGAACACCTGCACCTGAGCCGCCTTGTCGATAACCACGATCGACCCATCGCTGAGGAAGTCGAGCGCCCGCGGGTAATCAAAGGTCCCCGGAACACGCCCCGGCGAACCGAAGGCGATGTCTACTGGCAGCGGCGTCGTTCGGGCTGAGTCAGCGCGATCGCCGCAGCCGACCAGCAGCAGCGCCATGATCCCGCTGGGCAGCGCCACTCCCGCAGCGGTTCGCCGCGCCAGCGAGCGCATGGCCCATACTCCCAGCGCGGCCAGAACAGCCAGCGCCGGTAGCGTGGCCACGATCCCCCCCGGCTCCTGATAGTGCAGCGCGCTGAGCAGGCTGGGGGCCAGCAACTCGAAGCCCGCCGGTGAAACACGCGCGGCCATGGCCATCTCTCCGGCGCTCAGCAGTGCCACGCACATGAATGACGAAGCAATCACCCAGCGCACGCTGGGCCACGCCGCGCGCAGCCAGCCAACCAGACTGGTTGCTTCAAGGCGGGCTAAATCACCGGCCCCATCGCGAAGTCTGGCGAAGCGCTCTCCAGCCAGAGTGCCGATCCCCGCAGCGACCACCCCGAACCGCGCGAGCTCACCAGCAGCGACGATCATCGCGTCGGGCAGCAGGCGCCCGGCGCGGCCGATGGAACCGACGACTCCCAAAGCGGTCAGCGTGGCCGGGAGGCTGGCCCACAGCAGCCACATCACGCATAGGAGCAACGCTGTGCCACGGCGGCGATTGGCGGCGAGGCTGAACTGCCCCAGCGCCACGGCGACTCCCAGTGCTCCACTAAGCAAGGCGACCAGCACGGTGCCGCCGGCGCCGCGGGCGTGCAGGGAACTCCATCCAACGCTCTCGCCAAGCACTCGCAGCAGAAGGCTCACCAGGGGCAACACCGCGCCAGCCAGCACCACCCAACCGAAGACTTGTGATGCACGCGTGGGTTGGCAGGCTCCAGCCCCAATCGCCGCGCCGCTGTCCTCGAGCGACCGCCGCCAACGCAACGCCAGAACCACTGCCCCCCCGGTCGCCAGCATTGCCGGCACCAGCGCTGGCCAAGCCACGGCCAGAAGCCCCGACGCGCTCATCCCCAGCGCATCCAGCGTGCGCAACTCAAACCCGATCGTTCGCACCTGAGCCAGATCGAAGGCCGATGTGTCGCCCCACAACACTAGCGTGGTGGCCAGTGCACCCGCCGCCAGCGGAGCGGCATCCCGCTCCCAGCGCAGCCGCAATCGCGCCCAGACTCGAGCGCCATCAAGGCGGGCCGCTTCAAACCCGCGGCCCACTTCCCCACGCGGCCACAGCACCACGCACCAAGCACTCAGGGGCGCTGCCCAGAGGCTGAGCGAAGCGGCCAGCACCCCTTGACGAAGTTCGCCAGTCCAGCCGCCGCGCGCCGCCATGTCGGCCAGCAGATTTCCCGGGCCAAATGCGCTCCACCAACCGAAGAACACGATCGCCGGTCCGAGCAACGGCACGGTCGCAGCCATGATCGCCAGCGCCCCGCGAGAGTGGCGCAGCACCGGAGAGATGGCCCAACCGATGACGGCGCTCACCAGGCCAATGGTCGTGCACCACGCGAGCGTGCGCCACAGCAGCACCCCTGGAGATTCGAGTGTGCCCCACCGATCCGAGGCCGGGGCCGCCTCGTCACTTCCAACGGCCATGGCCAGCAGCGCGATGGCTGGTACGACCAACGCCAGCAGAGTGGCAATTGCCGCCCCCACCAGCACCGGCAGCGTGCGCGTCATTCTGATCCGCGGCTGGAATCGCCCGCAGCTTCGCCTCGGACTCGATCGAGGAACACCCGCACCGCCTCGTCCATTTGCGCCGCCGCCTCTGCCGGGCTCACATCTAGCGGACTGCTAGCTGCCGCTTCAATCCAGGCGGGGACCGTCGCCTTGCCCGGGAACGCCACCGGCAAGTAGGCCGCGGCACCTTCGGCCAGCATTCCTTCGCCCTCAGGTCCGGCGATGAACTGTGCCAAACGCTTGGCCCGTTCGGTTCGAGCGCTGCCGGCCACGATGGCCACCGTTGATGGGAACACCAGCGCCCCCACCACCGACCCGCCCTCACCGGCGGCGCGATGCGGCAATGCACAG
>SYPI01000214.1 GCA_005804005.1 Planctomycetia bacterium | reverse complement strand
GGTGGAAGTCGAGCAGCCGGACGCCGCGATGCGCGCTGAACTTGTGGAGCGACTGGCCCATCGGCGTGGTCTGGCCATCCGGCCCGAGGCGGCGGCGTGTCTGGCCGGGTCGGTCATTGGCGGAGTCAGAGAGATTGAGGGAATCATCTCCCGCCTGCTGGCCGAACGCCTTGTCGGCAAAGGGCTTGCGCCGATTGAACTGCTCGATGCCCAGCGGGTGCTACGGGCGTCGTCCACGAGCGGGTTTCACGCCCAGCCGGTGCGCGCGGCGGCAATCCTGAGTGCGGTGTGCGATGCGCTTGGGGTTGGGCTCGACCAACTGCGCAGCCCCTCCCGCCACCGACAAGTGACGCTGGCTCGCGGGGTCGCTGCCGCGCTGCTGCGGGAACTCACCTGTGCTTCATGGCCGGAGATCGCCACTCAGCTGGGCCGCTCCACACATTCAACCGCCCACACCGCCGCAGCCCGGGTGCGAAGCATGGCCGAGGCCGGGGAAGTCGTTCCACTGGCCGCCGGGCGCTTGGCACCAGCGGCAGCGGTGCTGGCCGAGCTGGCCTTCGAATCGCGACGTCGTTCAACACCGACGAAGTGACTCGCGTGGCCCGTACACTCCCGATGTGAGCGCCTGTTGTGTTGTCCTAGCCGCCTTGATTACTCCAGTGCCGCTACCGGGGGCGGAAGGTGATGCCTTCGCCGCCGCCGTTGACATCCTGCGCCGCGCCGCAACTTCCTCGGTGCGGGGCGACAACCACACTCTGGTCGTTTCGCTGCGGGCCATGCGCGACCCCGACCTGCGCTCCTTCTTTGAAACGCTGGCCCAGTCGGGCGACTGGGCCGGGCGGATCGACGGCATTCTGGCACTGGCGGAACTCTCCCCCGATCAGAACATTGATCCATTCATGCTTAGCCGTCTGGCCGAAGCGGGTCAGCGCTCCGCGGCGATCCACGGCGCCATCGGACTCTCGCTGGTCCAACCGGGCAGCGCCCGCGAGATCCTCACCTGGACCGACCTCAATGAACTGGATCGAGTGCTGCTGACGGCCGAACTCCAGCGTCGCGGCGAGCCGTGGGACGCACAGCCCATCCGTCAGATCACCGCGGACGAAAGGGTTCCTGAAGAGGTGCGTTCACTGGCCGCGATGCTGTTGCTCGAGGCAGGCGATCCCGAGCCGTGGGCGGAGTTCTCTTCGCGGGCTCGTGAACTCCCGGCTCCGCGTCGCAACATCATCTTGCAGGAAATCGGCAAGGCAGCGCAGACCTATCGCCTCAGCGCATCCGTCGCCCTCCTGCTCGAGTTGGGCGCCGACGAGGGCACGCAGCCGCAGACAGCCGGAGCTCTGGTGGGCTGCGCGCTGGCTCTGGACCCGAAGCTGGGACTTGATGGATGGACCAATTGCGTCCAGCGAGATCGGAGTGGACCGGCGCTGCTGCGCGGGGCACTGCAGTTCCTCCTGTTCGCCGAGCAGTTGCCCGCTGACCGCGTGGCGGCGGTCCGCAACGGCGATCCGCTGATAGAGGCGGTGGCTGATGCTGCGGCGGCGCATTCCAGAGGGGACGACGCCGTTACCGCCCAGCGACTTTGCGAGCTCATCTCGATGGGCAATCGCCAGACAAGTGAGTGGGCCATCCGCACCGCCCTGCGACTTCCCTCGGCGGAGGCGGCGGCGGTACTGCGGCATGTGCTGTCGCAGGCTCAGGGCGACAGCCCCGCCGCGCCAGGGCTGCGCGGCGCGCTGGTGGAGGTTGGCGCCCGGCTGGTCAGCTGGGATGCCCCGGCAGTGCGCTCGGCGATCGAGAACAGCACCGACCCGATCTGTCAGGAACTCCTGCTGCTGGGGCTGAACCAGAGCGCCTCGAAGCAGTCTGCTGAGGTCGCCAGCGCGGTGCGCAAGTCGCTCTCCCGGCGGGCGGATGCCTTGGCGCTACTGGCCATGGCCCGCGGTTTGGATTCACTCGATCCCCAGACCCTCGAGGCTCTCGGCCTAGTGGCTGCCGGTGGTGCGGGCATTGATCCGACCTTGCGCGTGCAGGCCGCCTGGCTCTTCGCCAAGCACTCGGGGCGCTCAGCCGAAGCGCTGGCCGCGGTTCATCCATAATCCCATGGCCATCATTCCTCTCAGCAAGCCCGACCTGAGCGAAGACGACATCCAGTCCGCGCTGGTGGCACTGCGTGGCGATCGTCTTTCACTCGGGCCAGCCACCCAGCGCTTCGAAACTGATCTGGCCGCGCGGCTGGGTCGTCCCCACGCTGTGGCGGTATCCAGCGGGGCCACCGCACTCACCATCGGCCTGCGCGCCGTCGGTGTTGGGCCTGGTTCTGAAGTGCTGGTGCCAGCCTTCTCCTACGCCGCCAATGCTCATTCAGTGATCCACTGCGGCGCAACGCCGGTCTTCGTGGATTGCGACATGCGTACTCTGAACATGTCCGCACCACGCATGCGCGAGCGGATCACTCCCCGGACCCGCGCCGCGATTCTGGTGCCGGTCTTTGGCAATCCGGCCGGGCTGCTGGAACTGGTCTCGGTCTGCAACCAGCATGAGATCATTCCGGTCGAGAATGGCAGCGAGGGATTGGGTTCGGGCAGCGGACGAGAGGTGGTCGGCCGCCTCGGGCGCGTGGCCTGCTTTGGCTTCCCCACACCGCGCCCGGTTTGCCTAGGAGAAGGCGGCGCCATCGTCACTCATGATGACCACTGCGCCAATTCCTGCCGCTGCCTGCGCGATCAGGGGCGCAACGATCGGCGCAGTTTCCTGAATCAATCTCTCGATCTGGGGGCAATCATCCGGGTGGAGCGCGATGGCATGGACGCACGGATGCCCGAGGTGTGCGCAGCACTGGGAGTTCCGCAACTGGCCCGGCTCGATGAGAGCATGGCGGCGCGGCAGGCAATCGCGGCGCAGTATGTGCGCCGTCTGGCCGGTCACCCTGATCTGATCCTGCCCGCTCCAGAGAGCGGCGACCGAATCTCCTGGCCCCATTTCTGGGTCCGGCTCACCGATCGCTTTGAGGGCGCCGACCGCGACGCAATCATTGATGCTCTGCACCGCCATGACATCGGCGCGGCCAATCACTATCCGGCGGCTAACCGTCTGGCATCAGTCGCGGCATTGGGCAGTGGAACCTGCGATGTGTGCCCGATCGCGGAACGGTTCTCCGCCCGCACCATCACCTTGCCGATGTTCAACTCCATGGTGGCCAGCGAGATTGAGCAGGTGTGCATGACGCTGGAAGTTGTCCTCAGCCGGCATCAGCCGACCGGGGGAGAGGCCCCTGCCGGGCGCGCATAGTCAGGCGCCAACGGGCCAGCAGTGCGTCCTGCTCCTCCGGGCGCAGTGCTAAGAATCTGATCGCGCTTGACTGATCGGCGAACCCGACCCGCTGATCGAGATGGACAACCAGCACCGCAGCCGCAGTGAGTTGCCCCCCGCTGATGGGGCAGATTCGGTTGGGGATTCCCTTCTTGGGCAGGACTTGGGCGGTCGCGGCCAAGGCCTGTTGCGCAGTCGTGAGTGAACCGAACCGGGCCGCCGACTCACCTGAGTCGAAGAACACTGGGTAGGCGTCGAAGTATGCCACATGCTCTTCGGTTGTGAGCACCGTCCCGGTCAGGGGACAGCAATTGGCCGGGTCAACCCTGACTGGCTCGACTGCAGCAGGTGGAGTCTGGCACCCGGCGGCCAGCCCAACCGCCGTCAACAACAATCTAGTGAGGGCGAGGGTGGAAGTGACAGATTGGGCCACGGCTTGGGGGGAGTGTTGCCCGCCGTCACCGCCGCGTCAAGGGACGCCGGTCCCGGATTACACTCGGCGCGCTCCCGATGCGACTGCTGCATGTCATCC
Organism: Planctomycetia bacterium; assembly: GCA_005804005.1. GTDB lineage: Bacteria > Planctomycetota > Phycisphaerae > Phycisphaerales > SM1A02 > SYPI01. The sequence continues at coordinate 913 of SYPI01000214.1, read as the reverse complement.
GCTCGGTCGATTCGGCGATGGGCGGCCCAACTTCGGTGGCTCTGGCTCTCGCGGCAGCTCAGGCCGAGCGCGGGCATCAGGTTCAAGTCGTGTCCAGCCACGGGCACCTTGAGATGGGCAATGGCATCACCCACCGATTCGTCCCGGCCAGCGCGCTGGGCGCCGTGCTTCATCAGGCGGCATCGTTCCCGGGCACTTGGGACTTCGCCCACTTGCACGGACTCTGGGACCCGGTGCTGGCGACCGTGGCCCAGAAGCTTCGCCGCGATGGGACGCCGTGGTGCGTCTGCCTGCATGGGATGTTGCTTGATTATGCCTGGAGCCACCACCCCAACCGCAAGCGCGTGGCCATGGCGCTTTGGGCGAGTGCGCTGCTGCGCGACGCGGCTTTTGTTCATTGTCTGAGCCAGCGTGAAGCCGACGCGGTGCGTCGGCGCGTGCCCAGGGCGCGGCTGGAGATCATCCCCAACGGTATAGCGCCGCAGGCAGACGGCGCACTCCCCAAGCGCGGCGCGATGCGGCAGCGACTGGGGATTCCGGCCGATGCTCCCCTAGTGCTGTTCCTCTCGCGCCTGCATCCCCACAAGGGTGTCGAGACCCTGGCCCGCGCCATGGCCCTGGTGGGCCGACAAATGAACGATGCCTGGCTGGTAATGGCCGGACCGCCGCAGGATGGGGCGCTGGTGGAGCGGCTCGCGGGGATGGGCTCTGCGCTGGGTGGGCGACTGGTGCTCCCCGGCCCGCTGTGGGGGAGCGACAAGGCGCAGATCTTTGCCGACGCAGATGTGTTCTGCCTGCCGAGCTCGGGTGAAGCAGCCAGCGTCGCCATCCTTGAGGCCATGGCGGCCGGCTTGCCGGTGATAGTGAGCCCGCAGTGTGGCGCGGGAGAGGTGGCCACTCTCGGGGCGGGATT
>SYPI01000213.1 GCA_005804005.1 Planctomycetia bacterium | reverse complement strand
GGTCGATGTGGCGCCGATTCGATCGATGCTCGGGGCCCTCCGCGGCGGCGCGGTCGGCGGCGGTTGCCTCGTGGAGATTGAGGGCCCCCTCCCGTGGTTCATCCGGCCATACCTAAAGGTCTTCATGTGGATCTGGAACCGGCTTGGCTGCGCGGCCGGGTGTTTCATCTATTCCACTCGCGAGGACTTCAATGCCGTTGGCGGATTCGATGAGCAGTACTTTGCCAGCGAAGAGGTCTGGATGAGTCGCGCCCTGAAAGCCCGAGGGCGATTTGTGATCGTGCCCGACGCCGTAGTTACCAGCGGGAGGAAGGCCCGCTGGCACGGAGTTCTTGGTTCCTATGGCAGACTCCTCCGTTTGGCGGCCCTAGGTCCATGGGGATTGCGCAGTCGCAAGGGACTTGACCTCTGGTACGAGTGCTACCGCGAGATTGAGCCTCCGAAGGGTTGACCAACTGGTTATGCTGACGAATCGCCGCCGCGCTGTTCCGGGATGTACTTGAGGGGAGAAAGACCCGCACCTCGGCCCCAACGCCGGGGTGCGGTTGTTTCTTGGGTCAACAATGCTGCCGACGCCGGGATGACCCGCTCAGGGTGGCAGCGAAGGCCATCAACGCCGCGCCACCGGGCGACGGCACGGCAACACCGCTGATGCGGATGACATCCAATCTCTGCGTTCCCGACGGTGAATAGGTCGAACCAGGACGAGCCGCGACATAGGCCATGGTGCCCGGGGCGAACACTGCCGTTATCCGCAGCGAGAAGCGCGGATTGTGGGCGACTGCGGCAATGCCAGACAGGTCAAACGCCCGCGGCGTCCATGTGTCACCATTGGCGATTTCCAGAAGCCCCTTCTCGGCCAACCCTTCACTAGTGAACGCAATGCCATCGGTGCTGTACTCCAATTGCATGAAGCGCGAGCCGGTGTTCGACGAGCGATGCTCCCACGACACGGTGACCTGCTCGAACCCGGCGGTGCTGGCCGAGATCAGGACTCCGCTCTGCCCGGAGCCAACTCCCTGCGCGGCGTATGCCGCCGTGTTCAGGGCCTGATTGGTACCCAGCCCTCCAGAGTTGCTGGGGCTTCCGGCCACCAGTGTCCAAGAAATGCCGCCCAACTGCGCCAGTTGGCCACCGCCGACGCTGGGGTCGGTGCTTCCCTGATTGAAGTTCCACTCGACAATCACCGTGCCCGCCAGCGTGCAAGGTGACAGCAAGGCGGCGGCGAGCGCCGCGACAAGGTTTGCGCGCATCCCATATCTCCTGAGCGGTTGGTCTGGCGCGGCCAAGCCTTTGGCGGGCGGCCGCGGCCCCAATCAGCGTGATCGAGGCGGCGCCACAGTAGCGCCGGCGGGGTTGGCAGCCGGGTATTGGTCCGTTCTTTCTACTCCGCCGGTCTGCGCGGTGATCGGATTCACCCGCACTGCAGCCTCCCCTTCGAAGCGCACTCGATAGTCCGCGGAAATCTCCGGCCGCACTTCCGGAAAGTCTGTGGAGACGAAATGCGCACCACTGGCCAGCGCCGCTTCCCGGCGTTGAGTGTCGCCGGAGCGCGCCTCCTTCAGGCCGGCATCGGCCCGAGTGCGCACAAGAAAGCCATCTCGCACCAATCCTTGAATTCGCTCCAGCTGTGCGACCGGCGAGTTCATGATGAAAATCGCCGCGGCCGGTGAATCAGCTGGTGCATCAACGAAACAGGCCCGCCCTTCGAGATTCGGATGTCCCTCGAGATACATGCCAATCAACGCGTCGGGCACATTCAACACAATCAATACCTTGCCGCGCGCGGACCCCAGCGTCGGCCAGCCGCCCTGCCGTACCGCCGCCGACAGGGTGACTGCTGGGCCACGAACATCGTCCGGACGAATGAGTCCGTCGGGACCAAGCGCCTCTAGCACTTCGGCATCCAGCGCATCAAGAAGCGCCGGATCGATCGGCACCGCGCTGGCAAACCCAACTCCGGGAATCGGCGGCAGCGCCTGGTGATTGAGCTCGAGCGAAACCAGAATCGGCGCATGACGCGGGTTGGCGACGCTGAACGCTCGAATCGTGCTCAGGCAACCACGCAGCGTCGGGCAGGTCGAGCGCTGGTCGAGGTCTGGGAAGTGAAACACCTTGAATCCGGGCTCCCACAGCGCCACATCGGCAGGCCGTGACTTTCCCGCTGCGGTGTCGTTGCGGGCGAATCGACCCCCATCGGGATCGGCATAGCAGTCCAGTTCGATCACCCGCAGGCCGAGTTGTTCCAGTTGCTCATTGAGCGGCCGGTGAGAGTACTCCCACTGCGCCAAGTCGGGCGCGAACTTTGCCAGAGTGCTGTGCGGCGATTCGATGTGATACGAGTTGTGCGTACCAATGCACTGCAGTTGATTCAGCCGCAGCGTGTCGGACATGGCATCTTCACTCGGGGGAATCGCGACCGCAACAGACCGCGACGCCACCATGGTGCAAGTCAGCAGGAGCGCCCAGATTCTCCGCTGGACGCTCATTGAATAAGCGGCGGAATCAGCGGATCGTCCGACTCAGGCAGGGACCCCATGTCGATCGGGTTGCGAGCCAGCAGCTCCTCATAGATGGCACCCCAGACGCACCATCCCCAAGGCAACCCCACCAGCAGCAGCCCGACTCCCAGCAGCAGCACGGAGGCCGCTATCCCTACGGCGATGACTATCGCCGTGGCAACCAGTCGCAACTGCACACCGGCACCCGAGGTAGCGGCCCACGACCAGCGCAGGGAGTCGAAGGCTCCGGGTTTGGCCAACCGGGGATCGGCGACCAGCATGGTCCCTGGCATCAGGCGCATCATGACCCACGCCATCGGCAGCGAGCCCACCACATAGATGGTGATCATGGCCGCCAGCGACCACCCTTCGAGATTCAAGGCCACGGCCGTGCTGGCCCCCGCCGCGCCGGATGCGCCCGCCGCCCCCGCCTGCTGCGTCGCCATCAGAACTCCCGCGCAGCCGCCGACCACCGTCATCGGAAGCGCGGCCACTATCACCGCCAAGATCACCAGCAACCAAGTTCCAAGCGTCGAGCCGTAGCGGCTGAACCCGGCACCCATCATCGGAACCCGCTGGGCATCCGGCGCCAACTTCGCCCGCTCAGCATCCTGCCCCACCCGTCGGCAGGCATCCGACCCAGCCAGC
>SYPI01000212.1 GCA_005804005.1 Planctomycetia bacterium | reverse complement strand
GTGGACGGCCCGTAGAGCACATACCCGGCGGCGACTTGCTTCACTCCCGGCTGGCAGACGGTGGCCTCGGCGTCGGCGATAGCCGGGTCGTTGCGCAGGATGCTGAAGATGGTGCCGACCGTGCCGCAGGTGTCCAGCGTGCTCGAGCCGTCCAGCGGGTCGAACAGTACGCAATACTTGCCGCCGTCGCGCGCCCGCCGCAGAATCGTCGGCTCATCCTGCTCTTCGCTGGCCAGCACCGCCACACTGGCTCGGCTGCCGAGGCAGCGCATGAAGATGTCGTTGGCGATGACATCCATCTTGAGCTGCGGCTCACCCTGCACATTGACCGAGCCCTGTTCCCCCAGCACGCCCTCGACCCGAGCCCGACGCACCTTGTTGGCGATGGCCTTGGCTGCCAGACTGATGGCCGAGATGATCCATGAGAAGTCGCCCGACGCGCCGGGGTGGCGCGACTCCTCGGCGAGGATGTGGCTCTGCAGGCTGGTGAGGTTGTCGCTGGTGAGTGATGGCAACGGCATGACAGGATTCCCAGTTCGCCGAGACTATCATTCGCCCCCCCGCTTACCCCTGATAACCGCTACTCGGAGCAATACATGTCCAGCGCCACCGTCCCCGTGATCCTCGCCGCCCGCCGCACACCAGTCGGCAAGTTTCAGGGGGGGCTGGCCCGCGTGCCATCGCCCAAGCTCGGCGCCCACGCCATCAATGCGGCGCTGTCTGATGCGCCGATGGCCCGCGAGCATGTTGAAGAATGCATCATGGGCTGTGTTCTGCAGGCTGGATTGGGGCAGAACCCCGCGCGGCAGGCGGGGCTGGGGGCCGGTCTGCCCCACACCCTCAGCGCCGTCACGGTGAACAAAGTCTGCGGCTCAGGCCTGCAGTCGTTGATGCAGGCGGCCACGGCGATCCGCGCCGGCGAACTCTCGCTGGCGGTGACCGGCGGCATGGAAAATATGGATTTGGCGCCGCACCTGGCCAGCGTCCGCGCCGGAGTGCGCTACGGCGATTCCACTTTGGTCGATCACATGGCCGCTGACGGATTGAGTTGCGCCTTCGAGAAGTGGGGCATGGGCTTCGCCGCCGACCACATCGCCAGCGTTCATGGCATCACCCGCGCCGAGCAGGATCGCTTCGCCGCGCAAAGCCACCAGCGCGCCGCACACGCCACCAAAGAGGGTTGGTTCAAGGCCGAGATCGCCCCGCTGAGCGCCGAGCAGTGTTCGGCCAAGGTGGGCGTGGAGGCCGACGAGGGCATTCGCGCCGATTCAACCGCCGAGGGGCTGGCGAAACTGCGCCCTTCCTTCAACAAGGATGGCACCACCACCGCTGGCAACTCCAGTCAGATCAGCGATGGCGCGGCAGCCGTGGTAGTGGCCAGCGAAGCTAAGGCTGCGGCCATCGGTGCCACCCCCCTGGCGCGCATCTTGGGCTGGAACACTGTCGGCGTGGCCCCCAAGGATTTGTTCATCGCCCCCAAGTTCGGGATCGAACAACTGCTCGCCAAGCTGGGTCTGAAGGAATCGCAGATCGATCTCTTCGAACTCAACGAGGCATTCGCCGCACAGGTGCTGGCCGACATCAAGGGCACCGGCATCTCTGAAGATCGGCTCAATGTCGGCGGCGGTGGGATTGCCTTGGGCCACCCGATCGGCGCCAGCGGCGCGCGCGTTCTCACTACCTTGGTTCATGGCCTGAAGCGCACCGGCGGCAAACTGGGAGTGTGCAGCCTGTGTCTGGGCGGCGGCAACGCCGTGTCAATGGTTGTGGAGCGATGCTGAACCCGCTCTTGGCACTGGCGGCGGTGCTTCTCGTCGCTAGGACGAGCTCCGCCCACCAGCTGGAGTGGCCGAGATCCGTTGATGTCTCAGAGGGGCGAATCCTCCTGTGGATGCCACAGATCGACGAGTGGCGCGAGGGTCAACTCATTGGCCGAAGTGCTGGCGCGCTGCGGAACAGCGACGGATCTGAAACCGTTTTCGCCCTGACCTTCCGGGCCAGCACCGACTTGGACCGCACCCGGCGCCGCGTGCGTCTGGGCGAACTCTCATTTCCGGCGCTCTCGGTGGCCCGCGAAAGAACTGAAGCCTCTTCCTACCCCACCACCCAGGATCTGGATGCCTTGCGGGATCTGGTCACCGAGGCCGCGCCGGAACTCCTGGAGTCGCTCTCGTTAGACGAGGTGCTGGCGGTACTTCCCGACTCTGCCTTCAGCGGGGCACCTGAGCCGACCTGCCCAGGCGAAGTGCGCGAGTCTCTGACCGCGGATCCCAAAGCTGGAATGGGCGATTGGCTGCGCTCGCGTGAGGGCTGGCTCATCGACCATGAGCGATCGCTGGTTTGCATTCCGCGCGGGGCCCGGCTGTCGGTCTCCATCGATGGGCCGACCCAATTGGTCGCTTGCGAAGGAGTGCAGGCCGAGGTGGTCACCAACTGCGCGCTCCCTCTGCTCAAAGCTAACGGCCGCTTCTACTGCTGTACTGGCGGCGCATGGTGGGAAGGCGCCGATCCTCTGGCCCCGCTGACGCCGTGCGAGTCACTCCCGGCGGTGCTGCTCAACCTGCCCGATGAGATGGGACTGGCGCCGCTCTCAGCCATTCGCCCGGTGAATGGAACCGCCAGCGACGTGTGCTTCGGTTGGGACGCGCAGGCGTTTCCCGCGCTGGCTCGCCCGGTTCTGGCGCCGACGGAGAGCAGCCAATGCGCCGCCCCGCCCGGCCTCCCCCCGTGGTTCCCGCTGCGCTCGGGCGAACCAGTTCACCAGTCAACGGCAATGGAGATCAGGGCCTTGGCGAGCAACCCGGCTCGCCACTGGACCCTCTGCCCGCTTGAGGCAGATCGGTTCATCGCCCGCGACGGGCGGGTGTGGGAACTGCAGGGCCAGCGCTGGTGGCGCGAGAATCGCACCGGAGGCTGGGAAGCGCGAACTCCCATGTTGCGCGAGTCCGGCTTCTCATCGCGCACCGACCTCCCCGCGGCCCGCTATGAGTTCGAGGTGACTCAGGACCGCAGCGATCCGATCCTCTGGCGGCTAGAACGCGAGCGGTTCCGTCGTACTGAAGCCGCTGAACGCCGCGCCCGCTGGTTGCAGTTCCTGGAGTGCACTGCCGCTGAGGCCAGTCAGCCTCCTGAGCCACTGCCGTAAGGGCAACAGTCAGACCGGGCGGCGGGTTGGCTCGCCGACCATCCGCGGGTAGAGCCGGGGCGTGCGACCGGTCTTCTCGATGATGACGATCGTCCCGGTGGGGGTGCGCTGCAACTCCACCACCCGTCCGCGAAGTTCGCCCAAGGC
>SYPI01000211.1 GCA_005804005.1 Planctomycetia bacterium | reverse complement strand
CTGGGTCGATGAGTTGCGCTCGCTGGCCCCAGCGTCATGGACCATTGGCGACGCCGTGGTTGAGTTTCCCGGTGGCATGTCGCTGGCCCCCACCCAGCCGCGGCACCACGCCACCAGCGCGATTAGGCCAGAACTGGAGACGCTGCTCAAACCCATAGTTGTGTATCGGGCCGTGCCACTGCATCTGAACGAATCAGATTCGGGGGCGGTCCTGGTGTCGGCGTCATCCGCCCCGATCTTGGCGATCACCGAAGGTCCCAATGGCAAAGGAACACTGGTTGTCTTCGCCGTCGCACCGGCACTTTCGTGGTCCAACATCCCAGCCAAACCACTGATGGTGCCGTTGATCCAGGAGGTAGTTCGCCAGTGTGTGAGCGAAGTAAATCATGGCCGACCCCTCGAGCCCGGGCTATCAGTGGTTGTTGGCGCCGGAGTAAGCGCTCTGCAGCAACTTCCATTTCCAGGTGATGGTGAGGGAGCAAGGATCGAGGTCGGCGCCGACGGCGTCACCACCACCGCAATCGAAAGCCCCGGGGTCTATCAAGTGATCGGACCCCGCGGTGCGGTCGAATCGTTGTGGGCAGTGAACGCCCCAGTTGACACCGCTGACATCTCGCCGGTTTCATCCGTAGAACTAACCAACTGGACCAGTGGACTCTCGGCTGAAGAGAGCTCGTCCGGCCGGTCTACCAAGAACACCCACAAAGACGATGGCTCCACGAACGAAGCATTGGTGGGCGCCGCCCTGACCTTGGCGCTTGCCGCAGCTGGAATCGAAACAATCCTTGCCAGACAGACCACCCGGATGACGAGGTCGGCGTGATCTCTTCACCAATCGTGCGCTGGGCGCTCGGGCTGCACTCGGTACCAAGTGATGCCACTGAGCTGCGGCTGGGGTGGGAGCATCCACTGGAAGGTTGGGTCTGGCTCCTGGCCATCGCCGGAACGGCCGGGGCCGCATTCTTGAGTTACTCAACCCTCCGGAAGCAGTTGCGCCCCTGGTGGCTGCTGGCGCTGATGCGCACCAGCACCCTGTTGCTGCTGGTGGTGCTGTTTGCCAAGCCGATTCTGGAATCGGCTCAGGAGACAACCGAGGCCGACTCGGTGGTGATGTTGGTCGACCGCAGTCGCAGTATGGAGGTTGCGGATCTGGCCGGCACCGACGGTCAACCACAGAGTCGCGACCAGCAACTTCGTGATTTGATCGATGACCGATCGTGGCAGGACGCCATCGCCGCCAAGAAGCGGATTAGCTGGCTTGGCTTCCACGGCAGCGCCCACGAGCTAACGCGCGACGCGCGGGGGTGGGTGGATGTCGGCCCACTCGAAGGCTGGCGAACCTCGATGGCAACAGCGGTGGAGGCGGCAACCCAGCGGCTGTCTGGTCGGCCAGCCAGCGCGGTGGTGATCTTCTCTGACGGCCGGAGTGTGGACCCGGTTCAACGCTCCACACTGCGCCGTCTGGCCGCGGCTGGAGTGCAGGTGATTACCGTTCCTCTTGGCGCAGCCGATTCGGTCCGCGACCTCTCTGTTGCTTCGGTTGATGGACCAGGACGAGCGTTCCTGCGCGACGATGTTCCCATTCGCGTTGATGTCCGCTCGGGCGTTGGCCCTCCCAACGGTCCAGTTCGCGTGGAGCTGGTCGACACTGAAACCTCGCAGGTGTTGGACGAGCGCTTGTTGACACCAGCCATGTTTGAGCAGGCTCGGGCCAGCGTGTCGTTGGCCGGCAAGGGCACCCGGGCTGGGACGGCATCGTGGGTGGTGCGGGTGCGCGGTTCGGCACCAGACCTGGTGGAGGCCAACGACGAGCGACGGGTGAGTGTTGAGTTCGTCGATCGCCCGATCCGGGTGCTCTATGTGGACGCCTACCCCCGCTGGGAGTTTCGCTACCTCAAGAACCTGCTGCTGCGCGAACCAACCGTTGAATGTTCAACCATGCTGCTCTCCGCCGATCGCGAGTTCGCTCAGGAGGGAGACCTGCCGCTGGAGCGACTGCCCCAGAGCGCCAAAGAGTTGGAGCCATACGACATCATCATCCTGGGCGATGTGAACTCTGGTTCGCTTTCTGAACAGCAGCAACAGGCGATTCGCGAAGCAGTGGCCCAACGCGGCACCGGCCTGTTGTGGATTGGTGGTTCTAGGAACACACCGTCGTCATGGCACGGCTCAACCCTCGCGGAACTGCTGCCAATGCGCGGTTCTCTGAACCTGGAGACGGTGGCATCGGCGGTTTGGGTGCAGCCAACAGCCGCCGCAGCGCGGCACGGAGTAATGCAACTGGGTGACTCAGCCTCCGTCGGATGGCCGGCGGTGCTTGGCCCCGATGGAGCTGGCTGGGCGGCGCTGCAGTGGGCGCAAGATCTGAACCCACGCGCACTCAAGCCAGCGGCCGAGGTACTGGCCGAGGGAATCTCAGTAGCCGACGGCAACGCGTCGGCGCTGGTGATCGCCATGCGCTACGGTGCCGGCCAGACGGCGTATGTGGCCACCGATGAGACATGGCGCTGGCGACACGGCATTGGCGAATCACTTCAGGAGCGGTTCTGGATCGGGCTGATTCAGATGCTCGCCCGGCCAGCGGTTGAAAACGCCGGGTCTGGTGTTCGATTAGAAGTGGCCCCGGCGGTGGTGTCGGTTGGAGACAGCACCATCGTGCGACTGGACTTGCTCGATGCCAGCAGCGGCGCCGAAACCGCTGACTCAGTCGAGGTCAAAGTGCAGCGCGCCGGATCGACCCCGAGCGAACCCACAGAGACCGTGGTCTTGTTGCGCCAACCAGATGCGGGCGCCGAAGGCAGCCTCGGCGGCGCCGCATTCCTTGGCCGCTGGACTCCCGAGGAGCCTGGCAGTTTCACCATGCAAGTCAACGATGGACGGGTGGGTGCTCCGGTTGTGGTGAATGTCGAGGTGACTCAGCCAGACGAGGAACTGACCCGTCCCGACACCGATCACGAAGCGCTGGCGGTGCTGGCCCGGGAAACCGGGGGAACCGTGATACCGGCCGTGGAAATCAGCCGTCTGGCCGAGGTCTTGCCCGACCGTTCGCTGGTCGTGAAACAGTGGCTTCGGGATCCGTTGTGGAGTTCCCCTCTTGCCCTGATGCTCCTACTGCTGCCACTGTTGGCAGAATGGGTACTCCGGCGGCTGTGGAAACTGGAGTAGGTTCACTTGAACGCTACTGTTAGTTGAGCCACCAATGACCCACGAGTTGAACCAACTGGCCCTGCTCGGCCGCCGAATCGGGCGGGTGCTGGCGCTGGAGGAGGCCTGCCGACTGGCGGTCATCGCCATCGGCTCGGCCACAGCTCTGGTGGGGCTGGATGTGATCTTCCGCCTGCCACCACTGTTCAGAACCAGCGAACTGTTACTGGCGTTGGCGGGCGTGTCGTGGCTTTTGGCCGGAGCCATCTCTCGACTGCGCGGCCAGCGGTTGGACCGTTCCACCATCGCTCTGCGCCTGGAGCAGATCGACCACACCTGCGCTGGCACACTGGCCAGTGGCGCCGACTTTGCGCGCAGTGGTGTCGATCAGAACAACCCGCTCGCCGCAGGTGTGGTCCAACGCGCCAGTGATCTGGTGACCTACAGCCTGGGACGGGTACGCATCGATCGGCGACCACTCCTGCGTCGTTGTGGTGTTTTGTTTTCCATGGCGACTGCGGTAGCGGCGGTTTGCGCCGTCTGGCCAGAGGAAGCCAAAGTTGGAATTCGTCGGCTGGTTCTGCCCCTGAGCGATACCGAGTGGCCAGCGCGGACTGAACTGCGGAGCCTAGTCGGACTGTCTCGAGCCGCTGCCGGTCCGGCATTCGCCCTGCGGGCTGAGCTGGTGCGTGGCGACCCCCTGCAGGAGCGGGTGTGGGTGCGCACGCGAACCGTGGATGGCAACACCACTAGTGATTGGCAGGAGTTTCAACTGGCCCAGAGTGGTGAGCGTGAGTTTGAACGGTTGGTCCCCTCACCGACGGCCGGAGCAACACTGGAGTTCCAGTTTGAATCACTCGATGCCCGAACCCCGCTGCAGCAGATCACCTTCGGCCGCGCCCCCGCCGTGATCAGTGCGAGCTTCCGGGCCACCCCACCCGCTCACGCAGGCGTCAACCTGCTGGAGGCCGAGCTCGGTGATGGCACCAGTCGTCAAGCGCGACTGGGTGCCCCGCTGCCGGAGGGCTCGGCGGCCGAACTGACCCTGCGCCTTTCAACCCCCGTGCCGCCGACCGATGCCGAATCAGTGCGGGAGTTGGCGGCGCGCTCCATCTCAGCTACTGGTTCACCCCAACCCACCGCCGACTCGGTGCCCCAACTTGAGGTTCTCGATGCCGGCAGTACGTGGCGTCTCACCTGGCTGGCGCGCCAAAGCCTGCTGGTCGCATTGTCGTTGCGGGATGCTCAAGGGATTTCCAACCTCGACGAGATTGCCTTCGAGATCCCGGTGGTTGCGGATCGCCAACCAACCGTCTCTTTTGTACTTCCGGAATCGGACGAGACGGTCAGTCCAACCGCCGTCGTTCCGCTGCGAGCGGTTGCCAGCGACGACCTCGGAGTCCGACAGTTGCGCATCGAAGCCGCGTTGTCCACTGATCGTCAGACGCGTCGCACGCTAGCTATGAGCAACGCGAAGCTGTCACCGTCTGCCGAGGTGGAAGTGCAACTCAATCTATTCAGCCTGACTCCCGGGCCCGACTTCCCCCGCACCCCCAAGCCGGGCGACACGATTGAATTGGTGGCCATCGCCGCAGACGCCTATGAAGTTGACGGGACTCGACACGAGGAGTCCCACAGTGTGATTCGACGCGTGCGGGTGATTGCCGAGTCGGCGCTACTGGAGGAGATCCGCAGTCAACTGACCGCGCTCCGGCAGGGGGCGATGCGGGTGGACGAACGGCAGCGGGCTCTGGCCAACCGGCTGGAGCGCGAGCGGGCGAGCGGCGACGATGGCGCCAACGGGGCGACCCGGGAACAGGCCGAAGTGAGCGAGCGTCTAGCAGGGCTGGGGGCCACAGTCGAGCGGCTAGAACAGCGCCGCCAGATGAATCGCCTCGATGACCGCGGCCTCGGTTCGGTGTTGGAGCAGGCCAAAGAAGCAATCAGCGCTGGGGCAGCCGCCTCAGTCAGCGCTCAGGAGGCGGCGGCGGCGATGCCCACTGCCGATCACGCGGCGCGGCCGGGCCTGACAGCCCAACTTCAGGCATCGCAGGGGCAGGTTCGCGAGGCAATGGAACATCTGGCAGCTCTGCTCGACCGCGATGAAGACTCGTGGCTCGCCCAGCGGCGAATTCAGAAGCTGGCCGATGAACTGGCGCGGACCGATGCCGAGCGCCGAGCTCTCGCCAACCAACTGGCGGGGAAGTCGCCCGACGAACTGGCCACCGACGAAGCGGAGCGTCTGGATCAACTGGCGCGCGAAGTTGAACAGGCCAGCGCGGACGCCCGCGCGATGATGCGGGATCTGCAGAGTCAGGCGCAGCGCACCGAGCGCACCGACCCGGGGCGCGCGGCCGCGCTGGAACGGGCCGTCGAACGCGCCCAAGAGCAGGCGCTGGCCGACCGCATTGCCAGTTCAGCTTCGAGTACGCGCCAGAATCAGATGGTCGAAGCGGAGCAAGAGAGTGCCCAGGCCCAGCGGGTGCTGGCGGGAATGTCAGCCGACCTTGCTGATCAAGAGCGGGCGCGGGCCGAAACACTGCGGCGCAAACTGGCGAGTCTGGTTGAAGCGATTGAGGCCTTGGTGTCATCGTCGGCCTTGGCCGAGGCGGCGGCGCCACAGGATGGTGGTGTTGGAGACACCACGCCGTGTGCCGCAGAGTCGATTCGACTCCGGCGCAATACCGCATCCGTCATGGAGGAGACTTTGGCGCTGGGAGCCGATGGCACCAGACTGGCCCCACCTCTGGGCGAAGCGGCGCTGGCGCAGGACGAGGCGATCCTCGCCTTGCGCGCCGAACCGACGCAAGACGAGCTGGTGCGCACCTCACTGGCGCGCTCAACACAGCGCTTGGAGGAGGCGTTGCGCTTGGCCAAGGAGCGCCAGCAGCGGCTGGAGGCCGAGGAGGCCAATCGTCAGGCGCAGGAGCTGGCCAAGCGTTACCGGCAAATCGCCGACCGTGAACTGGTGGCGGTGGAGATGGTGAACCACCTGCGCACAGCCGCCTTGGTTGGCCGCCGGGCACTGTTGGAGGCTCGTCGACTGAGCGTGGCGCAGGAGGAGATCGTCGACGAACTACAGGCGATCCGCGAGGAGTACCCCCGCGAGAGTGCCAGTTCGGTTCTCACCCGTTCCCACGACCGGCTGGTGAGTCGTGTCAGCGACGCCGCCCGGGCCCTGCACAGCGGCGACTCAGGCGAGGCAACCGTTGGTCTTGTGCAGCGCGCTGCCGAACTGGCCGCGGCAATCGCCACGGCACTGGAAGCCACCGACGGCGAAGATCCGTTTGCCGAGGCGCGCAGTGAGAGCGGTGGCGAGGGTGGTGGAAGCGGCGGACAACAGGAAGGCGAGGGCATTCCCCCGCTGGCCGAACTTCGCCTGCTGCGCCTGATGCAGGCCGAGATTCTGCAGCGGACCTCCGATGGCGATCTCGACCCGGCTCTGGCTCGGGAGCAGGTGGAAGTTCACGAGATGTTGGAGGCGATCCGTTCACGACTTGAACCACCGAGCCCGACGAGCGATGTTCCCACCGGCGTGACTCCGCAGCGGATCGGGCAAGGAACTCCCACAGAACCACCAGCGGTCGAAAAGCCCAGCGATGATCTGCCCTCGCTGGACGACATCCTAGGTACGGACAGTGATGGCTCGGCGGCGCGCGAAGCGGAGCGTGCCGCGCGCGAGCGTCTCAACCAGCAACTTGCCGAGGAGGAGCCCGGCAGTCTGGTGGCCCAGGCCAGCACGCTGATGGAGCGTAGTGCCACACTCCTGATCGATGGTGAGCGCGGGCTCGGAGTGCAGCGCGTACAGGAG
>SYPI01000210.1 GCA_005804005.1 Planctomycetia bacterium | reverse complement strand
TTCATTCACTTCGGCCCCAACACCTTCACCGACCGCGAGTGGGGACACGGCGATGAGCCCGAGGATGTCTTCAACCCCACTGCTCTCGATGCCGCTCAGTGGGTGCGGGCGATGAAGGACGCCGGGATGAAGGGGGTGGTGATCACCGCCAAGCACCACGATGGCTTCTGCCTCTGGCCAACCAAGTTCAGCGACCACTCGGTGCGCAGCAGCCCGTGGCGCGCTGGCCAAGGCGATGTGCTGCGCGAACTCTCGACCGCCTGCGCTGAGGCGGGACTCAAGTTCGGTGTCTATCTATCGCCGTGGGATCGCAACAGTCCGCTCTATGGAACCGGCGAGGCGTACAACGAGTGCTTCCGGAATCAACTACGCGAGGTGCTCACGCAGTACGGGCCGGTGCATGAGGTCTGGTTCGACGGCGCCTGCGGCGAGGGCGCCAACGGCAAGCGGCAGGTGTACGACTTCCCGAGTTTCTGGGGCGTGGTGCGCGAACTGCAGCCGGATGCGGTGATCTTCAGCGACATCGGCCCCGACATCCGCTGGGTGGGCAATGAGTCTGGCTGGGCGGGTGAGACCTGTTGGGCGATGCTCAAAGTGGCCGGACACGGCATCGGCGCGGACAATCCGCCGTCGCCCACCAGCCTGAACGAGGGCGATCTGGATGGAGAATCTTGGATCCCCGCCGAATGTGATGTGAGCATTCGCCCGGGTTGGTTCTATCACGCCGAGCAGGACAACGCCGTGAAGACTCCGCAGCAGTTGTTTGATCTCTACGAGCGCAGCGTCGGCCACAACGCCAACTTCCACTTGAATCTGCCGGTAGACCGCCGCGGGCTGGTCCATGAAAACGATTGCGCGGCGCTGCGCGGGCTGCGCACAATCCTCGACAACACCTACGGCGCGGGGACGAGCATCGTGTCTGGCTGGCAGCCGCTCGCCGACGGCTCCTTCATTGCGACGCTGGATTCAGCCAAGCCGTTCGACCGGTTGGTTCTGGCGGAGCCGATCGAACAGGGGCAACGCGTGAAATCGTTTCGCCTGAGCGTGAGGCAAGCCGATGGATCGTGGCGCACCATCGGCGAAGGAACAACCATCGGTCATAAGCGCATCGTGCCGGTGCCGCTAACCAACGCCGCGGCAGTGCGCCTGGAGATCCTCGATTCACGAGCCACGCCACTGATCAGCCACATGGGCGCGCACCGGTCTCGGGCCGCCGAAGCGGCGCCCGATCAACAGGGCACATCGCCGGATTGACATGCGCGAGGCCGGTTCCAGCCAGCACCGTCGCCGCGCAGTCAATGCCAACAACCGCGCGTGGGAGCTGATCGAGTCGCCCTCGCTGACTGCGGCCGAGATTCCATTGCTCATTTGCGCCGCTACCGCCGCCCAATGGCACTGGCGCCGCGCCGAACCCGACCCACACTCGGTGCGTCACCTGCGCGCCATGCATCTGCTGGTGTTTGCTCTGGCGCGCGCCGGGCGAGGCTCCGACGCCGCCGCCCTCGCCGGGGGACTCGCCGCAGAGCAGAGCCGTGCCACAACTGGTCTCACCCCATTCGATCGGGCCATGACTCTGGCATGTCAGGCGTGCGCCGCTAACGCGGCTCCCGGGAGCGCGCTTCGGACCGCGCTGGAGACACTCGATGCTGACGAGCGGCGCGTCATCACCGCGCTGTTCGCCCCGCGCTGAGGGGCAGTTCCCCGGTGGAAAACGGACAGGGTGGGATTCGAACCCACGATACAGTTACCCGTATACAGCATTTCCAGTGCTGCTCCTTCAACCGCTCGGACACCTGTCCAGAAGCGGCGTAGTGTAGCGATCTGATGTCGGCCAATTCCCCACCACCGGCACTCAACGGGGTCCTAGTGCTCGACAAGCCAGCCGGGATCACCAGCATGCGGGCGGTCGAAATCGTGCGCCGCCGCGCGGGCGGTGTGCGGGCTGGCCATGCTGGCACGCTCGATCCCTTGGCTACTGGGGTGCTGCTGATCGCCCTCGGTGCCGCCACCAAACAGATCGCCACGCTCATGGCCGGAACCAAGCGCTACGAGACGGAGATCGACCTCTCGGCCACCACCGCAACGCTCGATGCTGAGGCGGCACGGGTGGAGGTTCCGGTCGAATCGCCCCCCTCCGAAGCCACCGTTCGTCAGGCACTCAGGGCGTTTGTGGGCTCAATTCAGCAGCGGCCACCAGCCTTCAGCGCAATCAAACTCGGCGGGCAGCGCGCTTGGCGGCTGGCCCGCCGGGCGGGTGGCACACGTGACGCCGCCGCTGCCGCGGCGGCGACCGCCGCGATTGAGCCGCGCATAGTTCGCGTTCATTCCCTCGAGTTGGACTCCTTCGTCTGGCCGCTCGTCCGTTTGCGAGTCCACTCCGACAAGGGGTTCTATGTCCGCAGCCTGGCGCGCGATCTCGGCGCGGCACTGGCCACCGGCGGCTACTGCACCTTGATCAGACGCACCGCGGTCGGACCATTCACCCTCGATCAAGCCCGGTCGTTGGAGTCACTCGGGTCAGTGGGCCCAACCGATTTGCTGAGCGTTCCCCCGGCGGCTTCGCCGGAGTCGTGAGCCTGCTCGATGCGCCGTCGGGCACCGTCCTGCCGGTGGGAGTGGATCACCAGCAGCGTCATTCCCGCCAGCAGCAGCACATCGGCACCGTTGAACACCCAAGGGAACACCTCGCTGCTTCCACCGGGCCAGTGCAACCCCCACGGCAGGTGCCACCGCGGGAGCAGGTGCAGGAAGTCGCGCACTGCGCCGACCGAGATGCGGTCGTAAAGATTGCCGATGCCACCGGCCAGAATCAGCCCAATGGCCACATGGGCCAACCAACTGGACGCTCTAGTCCACCAGCCAAACACCCCCACCGCCACCACAACCGCAAGGATCGTGAAGGCGATGAAAAGGCCGCGCCGATGCTGACCGATGCCGAACACCGCCCCATGATTCAGGACCAAATGGAAGTCGAGGAGGTCGAATGGCAGCGCCTGAACTCCCTTGTGGTAGGGAAGCCGATAGTCCGGTTGGGCAACAGTCTCAGGGGCGGCCAGGATGACCGGCTGGCCAGCAACCCGCTCGAAGGCCAACGACTTGGTGACCAAGTCGAGGCTCAATCCGCCGAACAACACCAGCAGCAGGGTGACCCACCCCCGAACCGACCGCGCCGCAGGCAGAGCCGCATTTGCGTCCCGCAATTCGTCAGGACTGTGTCCCGCCTCCGCCGTGGTCATCGGCGACGAGCAGCGCGTTCAAGGGCGCGGGCCGAGTCGACCGTGTACCTGGCCCACGGCATCACATTCAGACGAGCCTTTGGAATCTGCTTCCCAGAGTGCAGGCAGACCCCGAAGGTCTTGTCTGCGATGCGACTCAGCGCCTCGTCGATCTCGGCCAGCGTGTGCCGCTCGCGCTCAGCCTGATTCAGGGCGAAGTCTTGGTCGTAGGTATCGGTGCCGATATCGGCTGGGTGAAGCGGCATGGTGGACAGATTGCCGCCATCGGATCTCAGCGCATCGCGCTCCATGCCCTCGACGCGGCCAACGATCTCACCACGCTGCTGGAGCAGCATTCCGCGATACACGGCCAACTCCCCCTTGGTGAGCTTGGTCTTGCCGATCTTGGGCTGCTCGGTGGGTACGGCGACGCTGGCTGGCTTGAGCGCCGCCTTGACTGCCGCCTTGCCGGTGCGCCGCTTCGGCTTCACTGACTTGAGCGAGAAGACGCGGACCCGTCGGCCGCTGACCGTGACATATCC
Source organism: Planctomycetia bacterium (assembly GCA_005804005.1). GTDB lineage: Bacteria > Planctomycetota > Phycisphaerae > Phycisphaerales > SM1A02 > SYPI01. Next base: position 223 of record SYPI01000210.1, on the reverse strand, counting down.
ACCCGGCTCGACCTTATGGAGGGTGCGCGCCGCAGCTCCAACCGTAAGCGCGGAAGCAAAGTCGATCCGCTTTTTCGGGGTGCGTGACGCTTCCTTCGGGTCAATCACCTTGGGCTTCGGCTTGGGTTTGGCGATGACTGGCGGCGGAGCACCCTTGGGACGGGGCTTGGACGGCGGGGTCGGGGTGTAGTCCGGAATGGGCTTCGAGGCACCGAAAACATTC
>SYPI01000209.1 GCA_005804005.1 Planctomycetia bacterium | reverse complement strand
GGTGGCAGTCGATCGGCGTGGCCAGCGCCACTCCCGGCGGCATGCCCAGCTGGGGCCCCAAGTTGATGGGAGTCTCCGGGCATGTGGCGCGGCCCGGCTGTTTCGAAGCACCGCTGGGCATTCCGCTGTCGACACTGGTGAACGAATACTGCGGCGGCATGCGCAACGGCAAGCGCTTCAAGGGCGCCGTGGCCGGCGGCGTTTCCATGGGGGTGCTGGGCACCGACCAGTTCGATGTGCCGATGGATTTCGACATCGGCCACCGCGCCAATGTGCTGGGCTTGGGCACCGCCTGCCCGACCATCTTTGACGAAGACACCGACATGGTGGCAGTCTGCCGCAACATCGTGCGCTTCTTCAAGAATGAATCATGCGGGCAGTGCACCCCGTGCCGCGAGGGGAGCGGCTGGGCCTACCAGCTGCTCACGCGCATCGAGCGCGGCGACGCCACCACTGCCGACTTGGACCTGCTGGTGGAAGTCTCCGGTTCGATGGGCCTAGGTCATGGCACCACCATCTGCGGGCTGGCCGACGGCGTCGACTGGGCGGTCAAGACGATCGTGGGGAAGTTCCGCGCCGACTTCGAACGCCGCGTCAAGCCGAGGTTCATCCCGGTGCATCTGGCCGCGCGCTGAGATGCCATGGCCCTCGATCCGCGAAGTCCGCCGGTGACGCCGGGCGAAGTGACGGTAGATGCCGCTGCTTTGGTGGATGCGCCCACCGTTCAATGGCTGGTTGAGCGCCTGCGAGAGTGCTGCGCCGTAGTCGGTCGGCCCGTCTCGCGCCTCTCGGTGCGGCTGATCGGCGATGCTGAGATGGATCAACTGCATCAGCGGCACTCTGGCATTGCCGGCACCACCGATGTGCTCACCTTTGTGGAATGCTCCGAGCCGGTCGCCGCTGATCTGGCAGTCTGCTGGGATGTCGCCGGGCGCGAAGCGGCCGCCCGTGGCCTTCCCGAGCGCCTGGAGGCGCTGCTTTACTGCCTGCACGGGCTGTTGCACGCCTGTGGCTGGGATGATGCCGTACCGGAGCAGGCCGCGCTGATGCACAAGGAGCAGGACCGTATCCTGAGCCTGATAGCTGGCAACGCCAGCAGTTCGAGCTAGTGGATTACAGCACTCTCACCATCACGCTGTTCACGCTGGCGGCCACCACGGTCGTCTCGGCGTTGAATCTGGCCTTCCTGCAGGTCAGCGCATCCGCGCTTCGTGAAGCATTCGAGCGTCGCGGCATGCGCGCCGAGGGGACCTGGGTTGCCCAGCACGAGGACACGCTGGAGAGCGCCTCGGCGCTGGCCCGCGCCTTCGGGCGCATCGGATTCTTTGCCCTAGCACTTCTGACCCAGTCGGTTGGCGGGGCCATGCCCTCGGCCAGCGTGATCGCCTGGACGGTGTTCTTCTGCGGGCTCGGGCTGTGGTTCTTCACCGGCCTCTTGGCGGCAGCGCTGGCTCGCCACGCCGCGGCCCGACTGATCGTGGCCTTCTACTGGCCCATGCGCGCCCTGCATCTGGTGTGCTATCCGCTTACCGTGCTCGGACGCCCGGTCGACGAGGTGGTGCGGCGTCTGGTGGGCGGGATGGGGCTGCGCGACGCGGCCGAAGTGCAGTTGCTGCACACCATCGAAGATTCGCAGCGCTCCGGCGGGTTGGATGTGGTTTCAGCGGAGATCCTCGAGAATGTGGTGCAGTTCTCAGGCCAGCCGGTGTCTGGCGTGATGACCCCGCGTACCGAAGTCGAAGGGCTGGAGTACACCGACGACCTGTCCGCGGTCCGAGAGGCCATTCACCGCGCCGGGCACTCGCGCATCCCGGTGTTCGTTGGCAGTCTCGATTCCATCGTGGGCATTCTCTACCTGCGCGATCTGGTGACGTACCTGGGCGAGGACGCGCCGCAGTTCACCCTGCGCGATCATCTGCGGCAGCCGATTCGCGTGCCGGAGACCAAGCCGGTGCAGGACCTGCTGCTTGAGTTCCAGCGCAGCGAGGTGCACATGGCGATAGTGGTGGACGAGTTCGGTGGCACCGCCGGGCTGGTGACCATCGAGGACGCGCTTGAGGAAATCGTCGGCGAGATCACCGATGAACACGAGGGCGAAGACAGCGCCGAACCGGGGGCTCAGCAGCGACCCGACGGCGGGTGGCTGGTCGATGGTGCATTCCGGGTGGATGAGTTTGCCGAGGCCAGCGGACTGCCGCTGCCGCAGAGCGAGGCCTTCGACACCGTGGCCGGGCTGGCGCTGGCGCAGTTGGGCAGCGTCGGGGCGGTCGGTGAATCGTTCGTCTGCCACCGGGCCCGTTGGGAGATCGCCGCCGCAACACCCACGCGCATCGAGCGCCTGCTGGTCCGGCCGCTGGATTCAACCGGTCAGTCGAATTCGTCGCCGCGGAATGTCGATGCCAGATAGGCCTCGCGGACTTCGGGATCGTTGATGATCGTCCGTGGATCGCCGTCGCGCAGGTTGCGCCCCTCATGAATGATGTAGGCCCGGTCGCAGATGCGCAGCGCCTGCTGCACATTGTGATCGGTCAGCAGAATGGCGATGCCGTGCTCGGCCAGTTTGCGCACCTCGGACTGCAGTTCCTCCACGGTGTGCGGGTCGACCGCGGCAAATGGCTCGTCGAGCATGATCAACCTCGGCTTGGTGACCAGCGCCCGGGCGATCTCCAGACGGCGGCGTTCGCCGCCGGAGCAGGTGCGGGCCTCATCCTCTGACTTGTGAGTCAGGCCGAATCGCTCCAGCAGCCGGTCGCACTCGGAGTTGCGGTCGCGGCGGGAGAGTGGCATGGTCTGCAGGATGGCCAGAAGGTTCTGCCGCACGGTGAGCCGCTGAAACACGCTCGGTTCCTGGCTCAGGTAGCCCATCCCGGCCCGGGCGTGCTGGAACATCGGCATGTGGGTGACCTCGCGGCCATCGAAGTGCACCGTGCCGGATTGTGGGGTGATCATGCCGATCACCATGCGGAATGAGGTGGTCTTGCCGGCACCGTTGCGGCCGAGGATGCCGACGGTCTCGCCAGCTTCGATCTGAAAACTCACCCGGTTGACCACGCGGCGCGAGCCGTAGTCCTTGACGAGTTCGCGGGCTTCCAAGAGCGGCACAGCGCGAGCATAGCGCCACCGCTAGCATGGCTGCCATGCGTGCGCTGTGCATGGCGATCCTCGGCACCGCGGTGGTGGCCGTTTCAACCGGTTGCGTGCGCCGCACCATCGCCGTCAGCAGCACTCCGGCGGGCGCGGCGGTGCAACTGAACGGCCGACAGGTCGGTCGAACTCCATGCGAGGTCGACTTCACGCATTACGGCATCTACGACCTGCATCTGACGCTGGCTGGCTACGAGCCGGTGATCGGTGGGGGTGATGCCAAGGCCCCGCTGTGGGACTTCCTCGGCGCTGATCTGGTGGCGGAACTCGTGCCGACAAGGTTGCACAGCCGTGTGGAGTGGCACTTCGATCTTCATCCCACCGACATGGATCGGGCTGGCTTGTGGACGCGTGCTGCCGAGTTGCGGGCGATCACTGCGGCGGGAGGACAGCGCCCTCGACAGGGCGTCGCGTCGCCCTTCGCCCCGATAGTTCATCCGGAAGACACCATGGAGTTGCCCAGTCAGCGAGCTGGTGTACCGATGCCGCCGACATACAGCGTCGATCCGCCTCCGGGCGGTCCGATCACCCCGTAG
>SYPI01000208.1 GCA_005804005.1 Planctomycetia bacterium | reverse complement strand
TAGGTTTCCGAAGTCAGTTCGATACGGCCTCGGCTCTCGGATCGAGAGCACTCACCTCGACATTCTGGAGGAGTTGATCCGCGCCCAGTACGAAACCGGCAACGACCGGGTGCGGGCGCTGGCGCAGGCCAACTCCAGCCTTCAGGTGGCGCGTCATCTCGGCACCCCGAGGTCCGAATACGCAGTTGGACATCGCGAGCCGGGAAACCGGCTGGCGGTGGTCACCGCCGCACACCTCCACTCCGTTTCTGCGTGGATCAGGCCAATTTTGGGACACTTCCACGCAGAAACGGTGAGAACCAATGGCGGACTGGGCCGCCGCACGATGTGGTAGCGGAACGACCGACTCACGCCCGGAACACCGCGCCCATCTTCTTGCCCATCAGCGCCGAAGCACCCAGCAGCGCGCAGGCCAGCAACGCCATCGCCCACACGCCCATGGCGCTGGCCACCGCCGGTCCGTCGCCCAGCCGCTCCGCCAAACTGTAAATCGCCTTGGTCACCGGATAGTCGGATTCGCGCTGGGCCAGCACCAGTCCCTCGCTCACCCCCAGCATGTTGAAGCTGAACGCCAGCAGCGTGCCGGCCACGATGTTGGCCAACACCAGCGGCACCACGATCCGGCGAAGCACGGTGAACCTCCCGGCACCCACCGACTGTCCGGCCTCCTCCAGTTCCACCGGGGTCTGCTCCATGCCGGCCACGGTCGAGCGCACCACATACGGCACGCGCCGGAAGGCGTAGGTCATCACTAGGAATGGCAACGGGTTTGGGTCGGGGCCGAGGATGTCACCCACAAAGTGCAGCGGCTGCGAGTTGAGCCAATCGAAGGCGCTGCCGGGCAGGCACCAATGCAGCAGCCCGGCCATCCAGCCAGGCATCGGCCCTTGGAACGGCCACTGCAGGCTCAGAGCCACATAGCCGAAGGCCATCACCAGCCCGGGCACAGCCAACGGCAGCATGCACAGCGCGTCAAGCAATCCGCGACCGGGCAAACGCGAACGCACCAGCACCCGGGCCGCGGCCACGCCGATGATCACCGTCAGCAGCGCGCCTAGCGCCGAGAGAATCACGCTGATGTGAATGCTGCCCACCGCCAGCGGGTGAGTGAGCGCGGCGTGAAAGTTGTCCAGCGTCCAAGCCTGCGGCAGAACCGTGCCGTACCAGGCACCTTCAACACTCAGGCTGGAGAGGATCAGCCCCAGATGCGGCACGCAAGCCAGCGCGCTGACTCCCAGAAACAAGCCCAGCGCCGCCACGCCGCGCCAGCCGCGCAGCGGATGCTCGACGCGCTGCACCGAGGCCTTGCTCATGGCCGCGCCAGCCGAGCGGCCCACCGACCACTTGCCCAGCAGATAAATCACCATCACCCCGACCAGCATCAGCACCGTCAGCGCGAACGGACGACGCGAAGTTTCCATGTCCTTCAGTCCGTCGAAGATCTGCACCGGGGTGACCATGCGGTACTCGAACATCAGCGGCGTGCCCAGTTCGGTGAGGCTCCACACGAACACGATCGTTGCCCCAGCGAAGATCCCCGGGCGAGCCATTGGCAACAGCACGCGGCGCAGCCTCGTCCACCACGGCGCGCCCAGACTGGCGGCGGCCTCTTCGACTGCTGGGTCAATGTTGGCCAGCGCCGCGGCCAGATTGAGGTAGATGATCGGATACAGGTGCAGCGCCTGAACGACGACGATTGCCCAGAAGCCGCCCTCGCCGAGGAAGTCGACCGGGCCGATGCCCAGATCAGCCAAGATGGCGTTGAACGCGCCTTCGCGGCCCATCATGTGGCGCATGCCGATGGCCCCCACGAACGGCGGCAGCACCAGAGGGGCCAGAATCAGCGCGTTGGCCAGTCCCTTTCCGGGGAACAGGAAGCGGGTGGAGACGATTGCCAGCGGCATGCCCAGCAGGAGCGACACGGCGGTAGTGGCAACCGCGAGCCACCAAGCGTTCAGCAGCCCGGTGCGAGTGGCTGGGTCGGCAAGCGCATCCCACAGATAGAAGGTGGTCCACGATCCGTCCGGGGTCACCAGCGAGCCGCGCACGGTGAGCCAGATCGGTAGCAGCAACCCCACGGCCAGCGCGGCGAAGAGTCCAGCCATGATCCAAGCGTGATGCGCTTGCCGCACCGGCGCAGACTACCGGCATCACGCAAGCCGCTGGCGAGTCGCGCGCTGCTGCGACCCACCTCCACCACGGTGCTGGCGAGTCAGCCGCTGGCGAGTCGCGTGCTGGCTACACCCAGTTGCTCAGCAAGATCGCCAGATCGCCGCCGCTGACTAGGCCGTCGCCATCCAAGTCGCCAATGGCGTTGTTGGTGCCCCACATGCCCAGCAGAATCGCCAGGTCGGTTCCGCTGACAGTGCCATCATTGTTCAGATCGCCCGGGATAGCGTTGGGCTGGTCAGGCATGAGCCCGGCGATGGCGAACGGCGCGGCGGTTCCGGTTCCGGTGCGCTTGGCCTCGATCACATACTCGCCCGGGACGAGGCCGCGCACATAGAGATGTTCAACATTGTCGACCGTGCTCTTACTCCACACACTGCCCGAGGTGTAGTAGCCAGCGCCCGCATCGCCATCGAGGGCGATGAGCGTGCCGGCGCTGGCCCGGTACAGGCGCAGGTCGATGGCCGCTGGAAGTGTGGCCGTCTGCACCGAGGTGATGGTCCGATTCCAAGTCGCCAGAATTGAGACTTCGTCGGCGGTGGCGGCCAGTCGGAAGCGCCAGTAGTAGACCCCGTTACCCGCCACATCCTGATAGTCCCAGCCAGCCTCGTTGATGGTGCTGGCTGCGGGAACGGTGGTTGAGGCCGCCTGCTCCAAGCCGGTGAGAATCCAGTGGGCACGATCGATGTTCACCACATCCGCGCCGTAGATGGTGTCGAGCGGCCTAGTGGTTACTCCACGCAGCGTGCCGCTAGTTGGAGCGTTGTTTGTCCACGCCGGCCGATGCCAAGCACCAGCCATGAGCGCCGCCTTGATCACCACTGCCTCATCGGCTACCGGGTTCAGGCTCAGCCCCGGCCAGGTGGCCGCAGTCTGATAGAGCAGGGCGCCTGCGGCTGTCACCACCGGCGTTGCCCAACTGGTGGCGCTGCCAGGCGCCACGATCTCCGGCTTCATGCGCCCCGGGCCGTCGATTCCGGCGATCGTGTTGCCGTACGAATGCACGCCGTCCATGCGACCCACCGATAGTCCGTGGAACCCGGTGGACATCAGCGCGGGAACGGCTCCGGGGGCGTTGTTCAACCCAACGAAGAACAGAGTGTCGTCCCGGTTCATTGCATAGTCGGCGCGGCGCAGCGCCTCGGCGTCCCACGACGGAGTTCCGCTCGAACCAATCCAGCTGTGGTTGAACACCTTGATTCCGGCAGGCGTGGGCAGCGGCAGCACCGTGCCGCCCTGCGCGGTGCGCAGGT
>SYPI01000028.1 GCA_005804005.1 Planctomycetia bacterium | reverse complement strand
GGCATCGAGGGCCGACTGCAGCGCTGCCCACACCTCTGAATCAGTCGTGGCGTGGCCACCCGCAATCTGCGATTCGCCGAAGCGCTTGAGCACCTCGTGAGCCAGCGTGCCGAATTGAGACGCGTCCAATCCGATCTCGACATCACTCCGGACGGTCAATCTCAGGCGCGGATCGTGCTTGAACTGGAAGAGGCGTGGGCTGAGCAGCCAATCCTTGAAGTGGGTGACGGAAATGTGGTCGAAGTCGCCGGTGCCCTCTGGCAGGGGCTGTCGGGCGATTGGGATGCCGCTGCCGCCAGCGCGCGTGGCTCCACCCGCCTGTTTCGTCGGCTTGGCCACTAGGTGCAGCACGCGAGTGGCCAATGACTCGCCCGGCGGCTCGCTGTGGCGCGGCTCCGGGCGGAGCAACAAACGGCTGGGCTGCAGAGGGTCTGACTTGGCATTGCGGCGAGCGACGACGAAGTGCACCTCGGCATCCCTGGCAGTCAACAGACTGTGCAGAATCCAACTATCGCGGGCGTACTGACTGGCGGCGGTGGGCATCCTCAATCGCTGCCGCACGCTGTCTGGAAGCCACGGATCATTGGTCAATCTGGCTGGCAACGCCCCCTCGTTCATTCCGGCGAAGATCAGTCGGCCGCCGTCGTGCATTCCGCATTCCAGCCACCCAAGGCAGTCGATGGCACCTTTGGCGGCCGCGGGGGGAATGGTCTGCCCTTTGAGGACACGCGCCAGCAACTCGAACCGCTCCGCCGCGCCGCTCGGGGCTAGCGAAGGCGGCAGGTCGCGCAGATGCCCCAGCGCACCGAGCAGGAGCCGCACCGATTCGGCCCGTTCTGCCGGCGAATTGCCCACAGCGTCGTTGCCAACAATTGTCTGGATAGCTTTGGCTATGGCATCGGCCCACTTGGCCAAGCCGAGCGCCTCGTTGCGCAAGGGGTGCAGCAGGTCGGTAATCAACTCGAGGGCCGGCCGAATCCGCTCATGCTCCTCGATGGCGTTTGGCGGAACATCCTCGTTCAGGGATGTTGCCAGACTCTCAAGGCGGTACCGAGTTACCGCTTGCACCAGCCCCGAGCACCTCAGCCACTTGGACACATCCGGGTGACGGACAAATGCCGCCAACGCTTCCCACGACCACTCAGTAGCGAGCGATTGAATCGACTGGAGCAGAGTTCCGATCCGACAATGAGTGAACTGGCGCTGGCCTAGGACGCGGACAGGCCGCCCACCGCCGAGTTCGTTGACCAGGCCGCCGAGAAGCTTGGCATCGGGCAGACAGATGCAGGTGTCGGTCGCTAGTACCAGGCGGCCAACTGCCGATGTCATCTCCGCCGGACCATCAACTACCTGAATTCGGCCCGCGTCAATGTCGATTGGGCATTCGCCCCATGTCGCGGCGTTGGGGAACCCCTCGCTGTCAACGGCGTTGAGCACGCTGTGCGCCCCGGCGTGGATGGCCACTTGCACCTGAAGGCCCTGCGTTGCCGCCGCGCGCAGAATCGCCCGCTGCGCCTGAGTCGGGGCGGCCGTGATGGCAACAATCCGTCGGGTGCTGCTCCACACCAGCGCGGGCGACCCATCGCGCAGCACATCGATTGCCCGCATCGAGGGGTCTTCCAGCCCGCACTCCGCCAGCAGTTCGACCATTCGTTGCTGTAGTAGCGCCAGTCGTTCCCACAACCCTGTTTCGAAGTGTTCGCCTAGTGTCGCGCCGCGACGAGCAATGTCCGCGAAGGTGAGCATCGCGCTGCTGCAATCGGAGGAAAGGGAGAGCAGATGATCGAGCAGGCCTTCTGAGATGGGCGCAGCCTTGGTTGGCGAGTCGGTGCCACCCCACGGTGAGCCCAACTCCTCAACCGCTCGCCGCCATGCCTGACGGACCGCCATTGGGCTGGCGCTTTGACGAAGCTCTGGAACTGTGCGCTTAATCAATTGCCCCGGCGTGCAGCAATCAGGCGGGAGCAGGCACACATCGAGTTCCGCGGCGCGCTCGAGGAGGCGCTTGCGGAATCGATCGATGGCGTGGTCGCCGGGCAGTACCACCAGTGTGCTGGACAGATCGGCCAGCGTGCCGGCTTCGCCGCTGGGCAGCAGCGCTTCAGCCAGTGCCCGTGGCGCGCCACACGCGGCCGGAAGTTTCAGGATCTCAATCGGCATTGGCCGTCCGGGGTGGGAGTCTACTTGGCGTCCGACTTCTCAATCAGCGCCCGCACTGCATCGCAGCCGCTGGAACTCAAGCCCGGGAGCTTGCGCAACTTTGGGGTGATCTTTGCCCCTGCACTCAGCAGCAGTTCCACCGTGGGTGTGTCGCAATTGCGCACCGCGTAGTAGAGCGGCGTGCGTTCTTCGGTGGTCGCCGCGTTCACATCAGCGCCCTGCGACAGCAGGTATTCGACCACCTCCGGCTTGCGGCTCTCGGCGCCAGCCATAAGCGCGGTGTACCCGGAGCGATTCGTAGTTGCGGCGCTGGCCCCGGCGGCCACCAGCAGGCGCATGGCCTCCATCTGTCCGCCTCGCGCCGCGGCCATCAGTGGTGTTTGCTCGTTGGCGCCCCGGCCAGCCTGATCTAGTGGGAAATTCCCCGGCGCCATGGCGATGAAGCGCCGCAACTGGTCGAGATCACCGCTGCGCGCGGCAGCGTTGACTTCCCAGGCTTCAATCGGCTGCGCGTCGCGCACCAAGGCCGCCAGCGCCTTGATGTTTGTGCGCAAGCGAACCGTCTCACCCGTGCTTGTTGGCCACAGTCCAGCCGCGCCCCACACCGGGGCACCTGCTGGCACCAAGTTCAACTCCGGTTGCGCCGGGGTGCCGCCGCTTTCGAGCCGTTCCATCAGTGCCTGCCATCGCAGGAAAGAGCGGATGTCAACGATGCCTACTAGTGAGGCGCCACCGAGCCACCCGTCGGTGACAACTCCTGCGGGTAGAGATGGCGCAGGATTGCTGCTGTTGAGGGCGGCCATTGCCATGACATCGGACGAAGCGAGGCAGAGTTGCAGGGCACTTCCCTTGCAGGCGGTCGCAAGTGTTGCTGGCCCGTCACCCAATCCGCCATGAATGTGCCAAGCGTCTATGCCGCGGGGCGTGGCGCTGACTGCAACGACCGAGAGCTCGTCGGCATCGTCCCCTAGTTTCACTGCCTGACGGATGTCGCCTTGGATGTCAGTCGGGTTCTTCAGCAGAGTCTCCATCACCATCGAAAACCCGACTTGCGGCCGCGCCGGATCGGAATCGGTTCCCTGAGTGAGGGCGATGGCAACGGGCCCCGCGGCCTCCTTCAACAGCCTGCCAGCGACACGCAGGATGGCGGTTGGAGGATGGTCCGACGGATCTTGCGATGTGCCCCCGCTGAGAGCTTCCATTCCCATTTCCGCCAGCGGGCGGATCTCACTCAACTCACCGAGCACCGTGACGGTGGCACCGTTGGACACATGCGCCGCCAGCCGCGACGCGGTGCTGACCGCATCCATTCCTTGACCGCTGCGGGGCGCGGCCTGATTGAACTGCACGAGAAGTTCCGCTGAATCGCCATCAAGCGTGAGCCCGGCTCCGAGCGTGTTTGTTGCGCCGAGCGAACGAGTCAGCCTCTGGGCCACCGGATCGGGCAGGTCCATCACCCCGGCGGTGATGTCTGGGCGAATGGTGTCGAGGGATGCGGCGATCGCCGCATCGCCTGCTGGCATGACAGCAATCAGTCCTGATTGAGCTCCTGCGGCCGCCGGGGTAAGTGGCTGGTTGGAGACCACCACCCACGGGGCCTCCAGCGTGGTGGCGTAGGAAAACGGTGGCATCGCGGACACCACGCCGCCACCGCCTGCGACCTGCAGGAATAGGCGGATCGGCGGGATCATCGCCCCCTCGGGCCCCGGCAGGACGGCGGCGTACATCGGGTGATCGGTGTGCACCTCGCCGGCGCCGGTGATGAGAGTTCCGAGCATCGCGGTTGGGCTGGTTCCGCGAAGCAGTGCCGCCGCCTCTGGATTGGAACTGGCCAACAGCTCCTGGAGACGCTCCTCGAGTTGGGCGAGATTGTGGATTCGGGCCAAGGCGATGGTGTCGCCCGGAACGAAGGCGTGCAGCGCAGCCGGGACGGTCACAGTTTCGGCACGGGCCGGGGCAAGCATCGCGAGTGTGACCGCGCCCACGGTGAGTCGAGACAGCAGTTGCATGAGTGGCCTCCTTGCGCAGACTATCGCGGCGCGGCGCGGGCTAGATCGGCCTCCGCGGCAATGTGCCCGAATGCCGCCCAGTCGGTCTGCTCAATGACTTCATGTAGGAGCCGGTCGCGCGTGGCCGGGTCTCCCTGGCTGGCCGCTTGCTGGGCCAGCCCATAGCCGAGCCCGGCGCGCTCAACCGATAGCCCGACTGCCGAATCACCCGCGCTGAGTGTGGCGGTGGGGAGGTGGCCGGCGAATGCCAGAAGCAATCCGTAGTAGGTGTGGTTCTCGAGGACATCCATGCCGCCAGCGGCGGGAGTGCGCACGCGTGAGAGCAGCCGGCTCGCCGCCTCGACCTGTCCGGCACGGCGCAATGAG
>SYPI01000207.1 GCA_005804005.1 Planctomycetia bacterium | reverse complement strand
GCCGCCGTGGTGCAGGCCCAGCCAGCGCTCCCCGGCACAGACCCCGCTGGCGAGTCGATCAGCATGATTGGCGAGCACACTCCCGGCGCATTGGCGGAGTTCTTCACGGCACCGGTCTCGAATCTGCAGGAGATCGGCGACACCGACCCGATCCAGGCGGCGGCGTTCGGGCTCAGCTTTCTCACCGCGTGGCGAATGCTGGTGACTCGGGCGCGAGTCCGCTGTGGCAACTGGGTGCTGATTCCCGGGATCGGTGGGGGAGTGGCGTTGGCCTGTCTGGCGATCGCTCGTCACTTCGGCTGCCGGACGATCGTGACCAGCCGCCATCAGGAAAAGCTGGCCCGGGCCGCCCACTTGGGAGCTGACCACGGAGTGCTGGACGATGGCAGCGACTTCTCGGCGCGAGTCCGCCAGCACACCGAGCGGCGCGGCGTAGACATCGTGGCCGACTCAGTCGGCAAGGCGGTGCACGGCTCATGCCTCAAGAGCCTCTGCCGCGGAGGTGTGTTCGTTACCTGCGGGTGCACTACCGGCGGCGACCCGGCCACCGACCTTACCCGGATCTTCTGGAACCAACTGAGCATTCTGGGGTCGACCATGGGAGATTCGGCCGAATTCAGTCAGGTCACGCGGCTGCTGGTGACTGGGCGCCTGAGCCCCGTGGTGGACCTGGTTTTGCCGCCGACTGAGGCAGCAGAGGCGTTCGGTCGGCTTGAAGCCGGAACCCAATTCGGAAAAGTTGTGATCGACTGGCGCCGATAACCCCAAAGGTTGCCAAAGGCGCTTTTGTTGGGCTGATTCTGGGCTAAGTTTCGATCTGCGCAGGACTCGCCACGGTGAGATCCATGGGTGTTCCTGCCACCTTCGAAGGTCACTTTTTTTAGGAGTAGAAAGATGCAGACTAGTCGCTTCCTTACGGCGAGCACGGTCACAGGTACGGCGTTGGCGACTGCGATTAGCGCGGTTGCGTTCGGCCAGATCTGCGATCCCGTTGCGCCACCCAATGCCATCCTCCAGAACGATGGCTGTAACAACAATCCAGGTCCTGATGCCAACGGTGGCTGCAACTACGTGCCAGTCGCTTGGCAGGATCTTGGCAGCATGGCTGCCGGTGGAGCCCTGTCCGTCTCCGGAACATTCGGCACATTCATTCCCGCTGGCGCGACCGACTACACCAGCCGCGACCTTGACTGGTATCTGGTGACGACTGCCGAGTACGGCACGCTCACTGTCGAAGTCTCGGCGATCAACACGGTGACCGGGCTTGAACTGGCCGATCCGCTGGTCATCATCGGCGACGGCACCGGCTTGGCCGATCCGTGCGGGGCCCCGACCTACGGGTTGTACGGTGTGGCTTGCCCAACGACATTCTCACTGTTTGTCGGCCCCGGCAGTCACCCGATCATTCTGAGCACCGACTTTGAGGATGCCGATGCTACGACGCCGCCGCTCTACGAGTGCATCAGCTATGTCGCTCGCGTGACTTTCACTGGTCTGACCTTCCCGGTCTGTGGCGGTGCGGCTGGCAACTGTGCCGTGATCCACGCCGGCGCGGGCTGCGATTGGCCGGAGTGCTGCGAAGTGATCTGCGGCTTTGCCCCGGATTGCTGCAGCGTCGGCTGGGACCAGATGTGCGTTGACTTCTCCGAGACGGAGTGCGGTCTGTTCGATTACTCCTGCCCCGAAGTGGCCGGAGCACCTGAGAACGACTGCGCCACGGCGGCGCTGCCACTGAGCACAGACGACACCGTGCCGTTCAACAACGCCACCGCATCGACCGACGGCCCCAACGGCGATGTCGCCGCTTGCGGTAGCGACATCGGCAACGATGTCTGGTATGTGGTTTCGGCTCCCGGCGATGGCCAGATGACCATCGACGCCTGTGACGGCACTGCCGGCACGGTCCTCGATGTGTACTACCTGGGCACCGACAGCTCGGTGACCGATCCAACCGCGTTGCGTCAGCAGCGCATCGGCTGCTGGACTGCCAACTGCGGCACGACCGGTGCTGGCGTGACCATCATCGACCTGGTGGCGGGCGACAGCCTGCTCATCCGGATCGGTGGCGCGATTGATCTAGCGACCGGTATCCCGGCAACTGTGTCGGGCAACCTCTCGCTGGCCTTCGTCAAGGTGGTCTACACCACCGGCACCCGCAAGTATGCCCTCAATTCTGCTGGCGCTGGGGCCAATCTGGGTCTCTCCAGCGGTTACTTGTCGGCCACCAGCCCGAAGCGCTGGCTGGCGATGCCGTTCACGCTGCCCTCGGCCGACCCCGGCTTCAGCACTTGGTCGCTCGAAGCGGCTCAGGCGTACGGGTTCCAGCCTACTGGCACCACCAACGAGTCCATGAGCTACATCTTCTGGACCCGTCCGGCTGGCAACCCCGCCCCCAACGGCGGCGTTGCTCCGGGCCCGGGCAACCCGTTCTGGCTGGCCAGCGGTTCGGTTCCTTATCCGGTTCCGTTCGAGGATCCTGATGATCCCGCTGCCAACAGCGCCCACCTGTGGTTCTTGGCGGAGCCGGTTGAGTTGGCGCCTGGTAACTACTACTTCACCTGCTACGCCAGCAACACCGTTGGCACCGCTGCCAACTTCGCTTGGTTCATCTACTGCCCAGACGGCATCAGTCTGATTGATGCCACTGGTCCGTTTGCGTGGCGTTCTGCTAACTACCCGACTCCTGGATTCGTCCGGTATGCGG
>SYPI01000206.1 GCA_005804005.1 Planctomycetia bacterium | reverse complement strand
TCTGTTCGCCGGGCTGCCCGAGCAGACGACGGTGTGGATGAGCCATGGCGATCAGGTCACGCGGCTGGGTTCGGAGTTCATCCCGCTGGCCTCGACCGACACCTGTCCGGCGGCGGCGGTGCGCCATCGCAGCAAGCCGTTTTGGGGATTGCAGTTCCACCCTGAAGTGACCCACACTCCCCACGGCATCGACATCCTGCGAAACTTTCTCTACAGCGCTAGCAAGTGCAGCGGCACCTGGCGAATGAGCAACTTCGTCGAATCGGAGTGCGACCGAATCCGCAATCAGGTGGGCAGCGATCGGGTCATTTGCGGACTCTCCGGCGGGGTGGACAGTTCGGTGGTGGCGGCGCTGCTGGCGCGGGCCATCGGGCCACAGCTCACCTGCATCTTTGTCGACAATGGGTTGTTGCGGAAGAAGGAGCGCGAGCTGGTTGAGTCGACCTTCCGCGAGCATTCCAACATCGATTTGCGGGTGGTGGATGCCAGCGCTGAGTTTCTGGGCGACCTCCGTGGGGTCACCGATCCGCAGGAGAAGCGGCGACTGATCGGGCATCGGTTCATCGAGGTGTTTCGGCGCTCGGCCAACGATGTCGGATCTAGCGCTCGGTTTCTGGCCCAGGGCACGCTGTACCCCGATGTCATTGAGAGCGGCCACGGCCATGCTGGCACGGCTGCCAACATCAAGCTGCACCACAATGTCGGCGGCTTGCCGAAAGACTTGGGATTCGAGTTGGTCGAGCCGCTGCGGCAACTATTCAAGGATGAGGTGCGCCGCTTGGGGGAAGTGCTTGGCCTGCCCCAGCAGATCGTCTGGCGCCATCCGTTCCCGGGACCCGGGCTGGCAGTGCGGGTGCTGGGGGAAGTGAGTCCGGAGAAGTTGGCAATTCTCCGTGATTGCGACGAGGTGCTCCTCGAGGAAATCGTGGCCAACAACCTCTACCGTTCCACGGATCAGGTCTTTACCGTGCTTCTGCCGGTGCGCAGTGTGGGAGTGATGGGCGACGGGCGCACCTACGACTTCACTGTGGCGGTGCGGGCGGTCGAGACTCAGGATTTCATGACCGCAGACTGGGCGCGCATTCCCTACGATGTGCTGGCCACAGTTTCCAATCGAATCATCAACGAGGTCCGAGGAGTGAATCGAGTGGTGTACGACATCTCCAGCAAGCCGCCAGCAACCATCGAGTGGGAGTGAGATATGTGCGGCATTGTCGGCATCATTGATCGCGACGGTATCGATGAGCCGGGGCTCCGGACGCTGGCCCGGCTGAACGCCGCCCAGATTCATCGCGGGCCGGATGGGGAAGGCACGCTGATTGAACCGACCGCTGGCGGCCGCGCCCCGCGGGCGGCATTCGCCATGCGGCGGCTGAGCATCATCGACCTGGCTGGCGGGCAGCAGCCGCTGTGGAACGAGGATCACACCGTAGCGGTGGTCTGCAACGGGGAGATCTACAACTTCGTCGAACTACGCCGCATGCTGGTGGGCCGCGGCCACCACTTCGCCAGCGGCAGCGATTGCGAGACGATCGTTCACCTCTACGAGGAGTTCGGCGACGACTGCGTGCATCACTTGCGCGGCATGTACGCATTCGCCCTGCTGGACACCCGCCGGCACCGCCTGCTGCTGGTCCGCGACCGGATTGGCGAGAAGCCCCTGTATCTGGCGGAGCGCGATGGGCGCATCGTCTTCGCCAGTGAGGCCAAGGCGTTGATCGCCGCTGGCGTAGTGCCGTTTGAGCCGTGTCCGGAGGCCATGTTCCTTTACCTGCACTGGGAGTATGTCCCCGAGCCACGCGCCGCGATCCGCGGGGTGCGCAAGTTGCCCGCCGGACATCTGCTCAGCGTGGAGCTTGAGTCATTCAAGGTGCGGCAGCACTGCTATTGGCGCATCGAGGACTCGCCCGAGATCCGTGGTGATCCGACCACCGCCATCCGCGAGCAACTTGAGCAGGTCGCGGAACTGGTCATTCGCTCCGATGTGCCCCTCGGGGTCTGCCTGAGCTCGGGCATTGACTCCAGTGCCATCGCCGCCCTGGCCAAGTCGCGCTACCCGGGCCGGATTCAGGCAGTGTCGGTTGGATTTCCAGGGCGCGCCACTCAGGATGAGCGGGCGATGGCCGCCCAGTTTGCCACGCATCTGGGGATTCCGTTCCATGAGGTGATTGTGTCGCCCAGCGATGTAGCCGAGACACTTGAGGAGGTTTGCCTGGCGCGGGATGAACCGCTCTTGGACTCGGCGGGCACCAGCCTCATGCTGATGATGAAGCGCTGCCGGGAACTGGGGCTCCTGGTGATGTTGAACGGGCTCGGGGGAGATGAACTGTTCTGGGGCTACGAGTGGACCCGGCGGGCGCTGGCCAAGTCAGAGCGCAAGCGCGACGCGCTGGCCGGCGTGGCTACGCTGCGGGACTATCTGCAGATTCATCGGCCACCGTACTCGTACACCGCGGGCCTCCGCTGGCTGTCTGATCTGGGCGGACTGCGAACCGGACTGCGGCGCTGGCGCGAGGATCACTCCGGGCCGGCCGAACGGCTGATCTTCTGGGATCTGGTGCCCGGTTTCCGCGCCGGCGAGCTGGCCGCGGGGTCAATCTTCACGGGTGATTTCCTCCGGCAGGTGGATCCAGAACTGGCCTACTTACCGTTCCATCATTCGCAGCCGTGGCCGGAGCGGCTAGATCTGGTCTTCACCCGATTGATGATCGACACCTATCTGCGCGAGAACGGTCTGGCGCAGAGCGATCGAGTCTCCATGCGCCACTCAGTGGAGTTGCGTTCACCGCTGGTCGACTACCGACTGGTGGAGACGGTCTATGCACTGCGCCGGGCTTCTCCCGATCACCAGCGACCGCGCAAGGCGCGGCTGGTTTCGGCCATGGCTGATCTGGTGCCGCAGTGGGTGGTGCAGCGTCGCAAGCGCGGGTTCTCCAGTCCTTGGCGGGCTTGGGGGCTGGCCGTCGCCAACGCCCACAGCGAGAAGTTGCGCGACAGCGTGCTGGTGAAGCGCGGCATCTTCTCGGATCACGGGGCGCAACACTTGGCCGATCAGGTCACTCCGCGGGCGTGGCGCACCAATCCGCTGGTTGCCGAATCGGCACTGCGTCTGGAACTGTGGGCCCGCGGGATGGACGGATTAGCGCGCTCAGCGACCTGAGCCGCGCCCGCCGCCCGCCCCCGACATTGCTGGCCGCGGGGTGGCCCCCGAACTTCGATTGAATCCGTTGTGGATGCCGTCGCCGCCGTAACCGGCATCAACGCCATGGGGGTATCCGACCACATCGTAGTACGGGTCGGCATAGGTGTTCCAGTAAGAGCCGCCCCAGTAACCCATGTTGGGTACACCCACGATGTTCTGTCCACCAGCGGGGCCATCGTACAGGCCGGGAACCATAACCATCCCCGTGGTCGGAGCGGTGTAGGCGGGTTGGCCGCCACCGACCGCGCCGCTGCCAGCGGTGTGGTTGTAGGAGAGGAATCCCGGGCCGCCGGAAGTCGGACTCTGAGAGAACGGCCCCGGCTGGGCGACCTCCTGCCGCTCGGTTGTTTCGCGAAGAACCAAGACCGGCCGCTGGAGCGATGGAGATTCCTCCTGCACGCCGCCGGAGTCACTCAGAATCAACTTCGCGCGGTCC
>SYPI01000205.1 GCA_005804005.1 Planctomycetia bacterium | reverse complement strand
TCCGCCGAAACTCCCGGCCAAGTACACCCTGCCCGAGCGCAAGACGGCAATTTTCGTCGATGACCGCACCAACACCATCAGTCGCAGTCGGCTGCGCGATGAGATCGGTGATGCCATCGCCACCGCCCTCCTGACGCAGAAGCTGGTTCCCGATGTGGTGGCCCCGCGGGATGCCCACAATCTAGCCCGCAATGAGCGGGCTGGGCAGCACCTCTCGATGGAGCGCATCGCCCGCGATCTGGGGGCCGAGCAACTCATCTATGTGGAGATGATGACCTATCGGATCAGCCTCGACGGGGTAACGCCGAAGCCGGCGGCGTCAGCCAGAGTCCGGGTGATTGATGCGGTGGCGCGCGAGGCGCTGTTTCCGAGCGGGACCAGCGGGGAGCTGGTGCAGTCGCAGATGCGCGAGGTGGCACCCGATCGCTACGGCAACACTACCGGCCGCCGCCAGATTGAAGACGAGCTGGCCGTCGAGTTCGGTACGGAGATTGCCGAGTTGTTCTACGACCACGAGAAGCGGGAGCTCGGCGCCGGGCTGGGCATCAAGCCGTAGCGTGTTGGCGGGCGAGATCCAGCTCGTTGATCGAGAGAGCCTTGGGGAAGCTGGAATGGCGGCGTTTGTTCATTGGCGCTCGGCGGGGGCCAATGGCCCGGTGGTGATCATCGGGCCTGGAGCGGATGGGCGCGACTCTGGGTCGGCGCAGACGGGCGAGGTGCGCGTGGTGCGGCCGCTGGGCCGCTGGCTGCAGCCAATCGACCGAGCGGTGCGTCAGCTTCAGCCACCCTCTGGTCCGATGCGGGTGCGGCCGTGGGGACGGCGCGCTTGGCAGTGGTGTGCAACGCGGGGCGCAGATCTGGGCATTGTCAGTCCGGCCGCAGAACACTGGGCCGATCATGAGGTGGCGCCGCCGCGGCTGGAGATCGGTTCAGGCGATGAGCGGGCTGGATTGCGCCAGCGACTTGGCGTTGGGAAGGGTCGAGCAATCGTGCTCATGGGTTCGCCGCCAGCGGCGCTCGACCTGATCTTTGCCACGGAGTTGCTGACGCGCGCCGGAGTCTGCGGGGCGGAGTTGACGCTCATCGTTCCCGAGGGTGTGAGCGACTTGTCTCAGGCGCGGGCCTACTTGGCGGCGACCAGAGTTCCGGCGCGAATCTCAACAGTTGGTGCTGGTGAACTGGAGCGAATGGTCTGGTGCGCCGACTTGGCGCTGTTCAGTGGTCCATCCACGGCGGGCGAATCCCGCGGCCTTCCTGCCCCCAGTGCGATCGGGGCATGGTGGGCCGTAGACGCCGGATTGCTGCTGCTGGCCTCCACCGAGAGCCGCCCGCCGACTGGTGCCGTCGAATACATGCGCACCGGAGTCCGCAATGGTGAAGCGCTCGGGGCGGCCGCTCCCGGCGCCCAACTCAGCGTTTTTCCGCACGGCGATGTGAACGCCGTTTCGCGCGCGCTGCTCGAGCTGGCGTCGGCGCACTGATTCCATTGGTGCGAACACGGGCCGCCTTTGCCGCGGAACCGTTGGTCTGCGCTGTGCCGTTGCCGTTGCCATTGACCTTGGCGCTGATGCTGGCGGTCGGACCGCCCCGTCGCGCGGCGTGATGCACCATGCCGAAATAGATTTCGTGATCGCTCTCCACATCGAGGTGGCGCACCAGTTCGCAGTCGAACCAGCCGATCGCCCGCGCGGGCACGGGACAACCGCTGGGAGTGTGGATGCAAGCCAAGCCCAGGAACGGATCGCCGACTGAGTTGCTGGGCGAGAAGTGTCGCCGCAGCGCGGTGTCAGTTCGATCCAGCACACACACCGCAAACGCCCGACTGTCGCGCACGATCGGGCTGATCGGCTGACCCTTCTCAACCGCCACAGCCAGCATCGGTGGGGTCACGCCGCAGCGCTGCACGAACCGCACCACGATCCCAGCGCGGGCTTCGGCAAAACAACTTGTCAGCAGGTGGAACTCCGAGGGGACGAGTTCCATGATCTGCTTGACGGCCGCGTGATCTGCCGGGGTCCAATCGGTCTGCATCGGGGACTCTTGCGGTGGGGCTCCGGCCCAATGGTGGAAATCAGGGGCCCTTCAGGAAAACAATGCCTCAAGAAAATGTTGTCGTCCATAACTTCTTGTTGCCATTCATGTTGCAGCCTTGCATTCGGTTATCAGGCCTGATTCAGGTGTCGCAAAAAGGACTTGTAGTGAATCGTTGTGTTGCATTGTGTGGCAAAGTGGGTATGTTGACCGATGACCTCCAACCGAAGGTGATGAGTGCTATTTCTTGGCGAGTACGAACATGCCCTGGACCCCAAGCGCAGGCTGGCAGTCCCAGCCGAAGTGCGCTCGGGTCTGAACCCAGCGATTCACGGCGCGGGATTTGTGGGGATGCCGGGACCCAACGGCTCGCTGTGGCTGTGGCCGGAGAAGACCTTTGCAACGCTGGCGGAGAAACTGGGTGGGTCGCTCTTGGCCGACGAATCATTGACGGACTTCGAACGGCATGTCTTCAGCAAGGCCGCAGCGTTGCCCCTCGATGGCGCCGGTCGAATCCGAATCCCAGAACGCCTGCTCAGTCAGCATGGACTGACGGACAAGGTGATGATTCTGGGAGTACGCGATCATCTGGAACTCTGCAGTCCACAGCATTGGCAGCAGGAACAGGCTCGGCTCGCTCCAGCAGCGGGGGATATCTGGCGCAAGGCGCGGGCCGCAATGAGCAACAAGGATCAGCGGGCATGAAGTCTGCGATCCGACTCGGTACAGGGCGAAGCAGGGCAATGGACTGCCCGGTCAGCCCAGAGCTCAAGGTCGCGCCAAGGACGGCGCGGCCGACAATCGATGGTCATGCGCAGGCTGGATGCCTGCTCATGGCCCGGGACCAGGACGGTTCCGTCTAACAGTTCGGGCCATGGACGGCCCGATTTGACACGCGCACCGCGGCAAGGATCGCCGCCCTGCGTAGGCCCTGCAAAGGGCACGGGCTTGGAGGCCCGTTCTTGAGAAATGCCCCCGTAGGCTGAATAGGCCTACGGGGGCTTTTTATTGCCAACTCAGCGATATCGGACCGCCTCTCGAGGCTTCGCGCTTCCATTTCTGCATGCTGAGGCAGGGGGCCTCCGAAATACAGCGAGCCCCCCTCAACCCTCGTCCAGATTTGGCCGAAGGATCAGGAGCAAGACTTGCATGGACTGGGCCAATGGCGGCCCGGGCAAGTTGAAGCGGGCAGGAGGTCCCTCGATGCTTGTGATCACGCGACGCGAGGGGGAGGAAGTCATAATCGGGAACCCGGCGTCCCCGTTGGGAATCGTCCGGGTTGCTTCGATCAAGGGGGACCGAGTTCGCTTGGCGTTTGAGTTCCCGCGTGAGGTTGACGTGCATCGGCGCGAAGTGGCCGATCAGATTGTCGCTGGCGAACAGACCAAGCAAAACATCATCGGGCAGATTCGCCCAGCCGAGGGCGGCACTGGCGCCTGAGGCGCTGAGTCAGTTCTCAGCGCGTACCGCGCGCACTTCCGGAACATGCTCGCGAATCGTCTTTTCCAGGCCGTGGGTCATGGTCATTGATTTCGATGGGCAGCCGATGCAGGCACCGCTGAAACGCACCACTACCACGCCGTCTTCGAACGACGCCAACTGAACATCGCCGCCGTCGCCCTGCACTGCGGGGCGAATCAACTCCAGCACGGAGCGGATCCTCTCCAGTGTTGGGTTGTCCTCAGTATCTCGGGGCAATCGGGCCACGAGACGATGGTAGCCGTCGGTGGCGTGCGAATCACCTGCGCAGCCTCACCCGTACACTTGGCGAGGATGTCAACGCTATGCGCGCGAGTCTCCCTCCGGATCCTGTTGGCGGGAGCGGCTATGGCCTGTGGCGCCTGTGCGGTACGGCCGCCGAGCGACCCAATCAGCTCGCTGAATGACCCCGCGGCCATGCCGTACGACCACGAAGCGGCCATGAATCTGCTGGATGCCACGCCGAACAATCCGGCCTACCAGCGCGCCCTGCGGCGCATAGTGGTTCAGCCGGGCTATCCGATCGCCACCCGCCGCATGGCGTTTGAGCGGGAGTTGTTGCACGATCGGGTCGAGTTGGGGCACGCGCTGGAACTCGGGCTGGCAAAGATGGACTCTCTGCAGTGGCGGGAGGAACTGTGTCAGCGCATCGGTGAACTGGACTGGAAGGAGATGACCCCGACGCTGATTCGGGCCTGGGCCCGGCCGATGCCCTCATGGGAGGCTGACCTGAACAAGCGAGCTGAGGCGCGGGCGCTGGCGGACATGTGGGGACAGGACCGGATTTCAGATGTGCTGATGGAGACATTCATCGCCGCCGATCAGATTCGCGAGGCCAATCTCCGGGCGCGCTGCTGGGAGATGCTGGTGCTGACTGGTCACACCCGGCGGTTGACTGAATTGCTGGCTGCCGAAGTTGGCGCTGGCGCGGGGGGGGCGAACGATCCGATGCTGCATGACCTGCGGCGCGCCTCGCGTGAACTCGGCGTGCTGCCGCGCAACCGCGAGGAGGTTCTGTGGGTGCAGATGTTGGCTGGCGAGAGGCATGAGGCGCTCTGGCAGGCGGCCGCGGCGGGACTGGCGGCCATGGGTCCGTCGGAGCGCGCCGAGGTTTCACTCAAAGATGTCCCGGTGATTGGTGCCGCGCAGCGTTGTCGGCCCGAGTTGCTGGGCAAGTCAAAGGGCGAGTTGTTTGCTCTGGCGGCGGCGGGCGTGGAAGATGGCGACTCGCGGCGCTACTCCGCCAACTTCGAGGGCTACGGAGGAACGCACTCGGAGCGCCTGCAGGCCCACGAGAAGGAACTCACCTGGGGCGATCTGCTGGCCATCGTCATGATTCGAGAGGCGCTGGCGATTGCCCCGGTGCGGGCGCACATCTTCGAGATAGCCGACCGCGACCTGCGTGACATCTCCACTGAGTACGGCGGGATCATCCGGCTGGACACGCTGGGGCGACTCGAGGTGGTTGAATTCGCGCCGCGCATCCGTGGCGGGGATGTGCGCTTCGAGGCCTCCAACGACATGTTCGAGGCCGGATACGCGGCGCTTTCTCACTTCCACTTGCACTGCCAGGCCCACGACAACAGTCAGTATGCCGGGCCGCACTATGGTGACTTCCAGTATGCGGACGCCACCGGGGTCAATGGAGTCGTCTTCACATTCATCGACTCGCGCACCCTGAACGCCGACTACTACCGGCGCGGCCAGGTGGTGGTGGACATGGGAACCATCAAGCGGCCAGCGGCACCATGATGCGCTTCGCCAAGTATCACGGGATCGGCAACGACTATGTGCTGGTGGATTGCACTAGGGGGGATGAGGCGGCGGTCGCGGCGCTTCCCGTGGCCGAGCTGGCGGAACTGACTCGGCGGGTGAGTCACCGCCACACCGGGGTTGGCAGCGATGGGCTGATTCTGCTGTGTTGTCCGGCGGCGGGAGTGGACGCCGAGGTGCGCATGCGCATGTTCAACTCCGACGGCAGCGAAGGGGAGATGTGCGGCAATGGACTGCGCTGCTTGTGCAAGTTGGCAGTGGATTCGGGTGTGGCCGACGCCAATCCGCTGCGAGTGCAGACCGGGCGCGGGGTGCTTGCGGTGCAGTGGCGCCGGGACGCGGATGGCGGGGTGAGCGAGGTCACCGTCGACATGGACGCGCCGATTCTGGAAATGGCCCGTGTACCGGCGGCGATTCCCGGGGTGCGCGGCGAAGAAGAAGTGTTCGGCCGCGAGTTGAGTGGCGAGTGGTGGAGTGCGCTGGGTGGTGATGATGGCTGGCGGAATGCGGCTGGCGTCGAGTCGGCCATCAGCGTGGTTTCCATGGGCAATCCGCACGCAGTGTTTTTCTGCAGTGAAGTTGCGGCGGTGCCCCTGGAACGGCTCGGACCGTTGATCGAGCGCCATCCGTGGTTCCCGCGGCGAGTCAATGTGCACTTTGTTGCCCGCGTTGGCGATGGTCTGCGCATGCGCACTTGGGAACGCGGCGCGGGAATCACGCAGGCCTGTGGCACGGGAGCCTGCGCGGTGGTGGTCGCTGCGGTTCGGCAGGGTCGCTGCGCCCGGCGCGTGCGGGTTGAACTGCCCGGCGGCGCGCTGCGGTTGGAGTGGCGCGAGAGTGATTCGCATGTGATCCAGGCTGGCCCAGCGGTCGAGGTTTGCCGCGGCGAGTGGCCAGCGACTGTTGCGGCGGGGGCCCCATGCCGCTGAACGAACTCGAATCACGCTTGGTCGCGGCGTCGCGCGCGCGGGCGGCGCGGATGGAGCAAGACCTTGAGGCGATCGTCGCCATTGAAAGTGGTTGGGGGGAGGCCAGCGGCATTGCGCGAATGCAGGCGTTCTTCCAGTCGCGGCTGGAGCAGCTGGGGGCTTCGATCACCCGCCATTCCTGCGACGAAGTGCCCGGCTGGCTGGCCCCCGGCGGCAAGATCGCGCGGCCACCTGAAGTGCTGGTGGCCACTCATGGTGCCCGCAATGGAGTCCTGCTCAGCGGCCACTTGGACACAGTGCACACAGTCGGCGGGGGATTCACCGGTTTCAATCGCAAATCAGATGGCACAGTGGTCGGCCCCGGCGTGGTCGACATGAAGGGCGGGCTGATCATCATGCTGCACGCCCTGGAATCACTCAGCGAGTGCGGCATCGACAGTCCCTGGACCGTGGCGCTGGTGGCCGACGAAGAGTCGGGCTCGTTCGGATCGCGCCGCGCATTGCAGGCGGTGGCCGCTGGGCACGCCGCCGCGCTGGTTTACGAGCCGCCTACGGCCGAAGGCTGCCTGGTGCAGCAGCGGCCCGGCTCGGGCACATTCCGCATCGAGGTCTTCGGGCGCAGCGCACACTCCGGGCGCGACCCTGAGAAGGGGGTCAGTGCGGTGAAGGCGCTGATGGAGGCGTCGTTGCCGCTCTTGAATGCCTCGCGGCCCCGAGAGGGGCTGGCTATCAACATCGGACCGCTCGAGGGCGGCTCGGCCACCAACATCGTGCCCGACCACGCCGTGGCCATGGGCAACTGGCGATTCCGCGATGCCGCGCGCCAAGCGGAAGCCGAGGCGTTGTTTCTTGCTGCAGAGCGTGGCTCGAAGGACGATCTGCCTCATGTGCAAGTGCAGCGGGCCTGCGCCCGGCCGCCACTGGTGCCCGATGCATCCGGCGCGCGACTGCGCGAGGTTGCGCAGGCCACCATGACCGACTTGGGGTTGAACTCGACGCTCGGTTCCACCGGCGGAGTGAGCGATTCCAACACGATCGCTGGCGCTGGTGTGCCGGTGCTCGATGGTTTCGGCGCGCGCGGTGGAAACATGCACCGCACCGATGAGTTTGCGGTGCTGGCCAGCCTCAGCGAGCGCGCTGCTCTGAGCGCCATCATGCTGTGGCGACTGAGCGGGAAGTAGGCGGCGGCCCATTACCATGCAGAGATGGCGACCGTGACCACCGGTTCAACAGGTCAGACTGCGGCGACGAAGACCGGCTCTTCCTCGGGCGTTGCGGCAGCGACTGGTTCGCCCGCAGCGCAGGCGGCGATCGAGGCAATCCTCGCCGACTTGGCCGCCCGGCAGGCCGCTCTGACGGGCGTCCGGCCGGCTCGCGACGGCGGCGCGGCGACGATGGAATCCTGGCTCAAGCGAGTGGCTGATTCGCGCGGGCGCGGCGCCTACTACCCGTATATCGGCAGCGGGCTCGGCCGCGGCGCACTGGTCGAACTGGTCGATGGCAGCGTGAAGTGGGACATGATCTGCGGCATCGGTGTGCATGCCTTCGGCCACGGTGACGCCGCGATTGTGCGCGCTGGGCTGGAAGCGGCCACCAGTGATCTTTGCATGCAGGGCAATCTGCAGTTCAACGGTGATTCGATTCAGTTCGCCGAGCTGCTGCTGGCCGAAGCTGGCCGCACCAGCCGATTGCGCCACTGTTTCCTTTCCAACTCTGGCTGCATGGTGAACGAATCGGCGTTGAAGATCTGCCAGCAGAAGACCGGCGGCGCGCCGCGCCTGCTGGCATTCGACGATTGCTTCATGGGCCGCTCGACTGCCATGACCCAGATCGGTGATGGGCCTGATTACCGGCAGGGCGTGGCCCTGAATGCCTTGGTCGACTACCTGCCGTTTTATGACGCCGCGCTGGGCGAGGCTTCAACGCAGGCCACGCTGCGCTCCTTGCGCAAATTCCTAGCGCGCTACCCCAAGCAGCACGGGGCGCTGGTGATGGAACTCATTCAAGGCGAGGGCGGCTTCAACATGGCGCCGCGGTCTTTCTTCACTGCCATCTGCGAGACTGCCCGCAGCGCCGGTGTGCCAGTGTGGCTAGACGAGGTGCAG
>SYPI01000204.1 GCA_005804005.1 Planctomycetia bacterium | reverse complement strand
TCGATTCCCAACCCGGTCGCGCGAGTGCGCACCACGGCGATGGTCTGCGGGTTGCAATCGTCGGCGACGAAGAAACGGAGCTTGGCGGCCAGCGCGGTGTTGCCGCTGATGGCCACGCACATCGACATCGCCTCGGCGGCGGCGGTGCCCTCATCGAGCAGCGAAGCCCCAGCCAGCGGTAGCCCGGTGAGCTCGGCGACCATGGTCTGGAAAGCGAGCAGCGCCTCGAGGCGGCCCTGAGCAATCTCGGCCTGATAGGGGGTGTAGGCCGTGTACCAGGCTGGGTCTTCCAAGATGTTGCGCCCAACGACACTCGGAGTGATCGTCCCGTGGTAGCCCATGCCGATGAACGATCGCCACACTTGATTCTGCGCGCCCAATGCCGCCAGCTCGGCCAGCGTTTCATGCTCGCCGCGCGGTGCGCCGGAGGTAGTTTGTGCGCCAGCCAGCACCAGCGGTTTGCGCACGCGGATCGCTGCAGGGATGGTCTCCTCCAGCAGCGCATCCATCGACTGGTAGCCGAGCGACTCAAGCATCGCGGCGAGGTCGGCATCGCACGGGCCGATGTGCCGCCGTGGGAATGTGTCCCCGGGAGAGAGGTCTGATTGGTTCACTGGGGCACCGCTGGTCTGAGTGGGGGAAATCCGCGTCATGGTCATGTGTAGAGCGAGTATAGGAGCCACCACTGCGGCACCTACCCGCCGTTGCGACTCGCCGAAATCACCGCCGCTAGCGGGTGGGGGTTACGAGCAGGGGCCCCAAGCGGCCAGCAACATGCCCAAATCAGCAGCGTCCACCACACCGCTGCCGTTCAAGTCGGCAACGCCGGCACCGCCCCATTCAACCAGCATCAGCGCCAAATCGGAGCCGTCAATCGCGCCAGTGTTGTTGAGGTCGGCCGGGCATGGCACGACGCAGCTGGTGGTCAGTGTGCCGGTGCCGCCCACATTGGCCGGCGCACCAACGCGCACATACCAAGTGCTGCCAGCGGTCACCGCCCACGAGACGCTGGTGGTGTTCGCAGCGCAGCCGGTGGTGTTGTCATCGCAGGCAATAGCCGTGGTAGCTGTGGGGCAGGCCGTGCCGGTGTAGACAGCCAGACGAGTATCGAACGAAGCCGTGCCGCAGGTGCTGGCAGTGGCCACGCCGGCGCATGACGCGGTGTAGCGGTACCAGACATCGCGATAGATGGCCGAGCCAGCACCATCGGTGCAGGTGGTCGGCAGCGCGGGTGTGCTGGTGGTGGCGCTGCTGGTGTTGAACGCCGTGTTCGCGTTGCCGATGGCCACCGCGCCGGCGCAGTTGTCGTTGGCTGGCGCGGGCGTGACAGTGCTGACGGTCATGGAATAGTCGTTGCGAGTGTCGGAGTAGAGGAACACCCGCAGGTAGAAGGTGGCCGTGGCGCCAGTATTGGTGTAGCTGAGGGCCTCGTTGTTGCCGTTGCCAGCCTGGCTGGCGACGACCGTTCCTCCGCAACTGTTGTAGAGCTGCATATCGATGTCGCCGTTGGCATCGGTGAATGTCAGAGCGAAGGAAGCCTGCGTGCCACTGGGGATGCTCATGCTGTACCAGTCTTCATCGGTGCTCTTCACCACCAGCGCGGTGTACGAGGTGGCAGTCACCGGCTTTGCTGTGGCGCAGGTGTCGTTTTGTTCCTGAGCGTCGTCCGAACCAGCCGTCAGGAACGCCGCGTAGTTGCCGCCGCTAGCCAAATAGGCGCTGTCGAAGCGGCCGTAGCCGTCGTCGAGGGTCTGCTGGCTGCAGGAACTCCCCCCGCAGGTGAGTGTGCCGAACATTTTGTGGTCGCTATCGCGGTAAATGGCTGAGCCGCTCGATCCCGGTTCGGTGACACCGTCGGTCCACGACACCACGCTCCAGTAGGAACCGGTGCCGCAGAAGTTGTTGGTTGATGTCTTGCTCCCGAAGGAGATGGCCTGGGGCGCACCGCTTGGGTGGTGCAGGCAGGTCGATGCAGTACCGCTAGTCGGATTAGTGGTCAGCCAACCGACCCAGTAGGTGGTGGCGGGAATCTCTCCGCGGAGCATCAGCAGTGTGCCGTCAGCCGTGCCGTAGGTGTCGGTCAGATCCGATCCGGTCACCGTGGTGCCAGCCGCCGCGGCGCCGCCGCAGGTGTTGGCCCGGTTGAAGAAGACGAATTGCAGGCTGTTGGCCACGGACTGGGTGCTGACGCAGTGGGCGGCCGTGGCACAGTAGGGAGTCTGGTCTGCAGTGGTGGTGGCGATGAGCTGTCCGGAGCAAAGCGCGCCGCCGCCCTGCAGCAGTTTCACCGTGGCATTGGATTCATTGGCCCAAGCGGCGTAGCAGGCTGGCTGATTCTCGCAGCCGCCAGCCAAGCCGCCGTCCGCTTTCTTCTCCGGCTCGAACACTTCGCGGTAGCCGTGGCAGTACTCAAGCGTTTCCCAGGGCAGGCGCATCACGCGGGCGCCGGTGGGCACGAACCACTCCAGGCGCGTGCGCGCGCCGGGCGCGAATAGCCCCCACACCTCACCGTTGTCGAACTGGCCGACGCCCTCGATCGGGCCGACCGACCAGCCGATGTCGGGAGAGACGATGAACAGTCGTTGCTTCGTTCCTAGCGCCACGCCGCTGAGGTGCAGTCGTGCGCAGGTGGCTTCCTCGCCGGAGATTTCAAGGCGCCACACCCGACCGCCTTCCACACTGACCCACTGGCCATCTGCCAAGTCAACCTCGGTCAGTCGAGGGATGGCGAAGCGCAGCGGTGCGGGTTGCGGTGTGCGATCGTCTTCGATCATCAGCGCGGCGACATCAATCGGCCCGAGCTGCAGTGACGGAGCAGGGACCAGTTCGAGCGCGTACTCCTGCGTCAGCGTCAGTGTCGGTGCCTTGGGCGGCCCCATGGGAGCGAAACCGCCGTGTCCGTTGGCGCCGTCGTCCTGCTGGGCACTGGCCAAGGCGACCAGGCTGAACATGCTCATGAGGACAGCTGCCGCAGAAAACAGTGCTGGGCCGCGAGGCGCGCTGCTAATGGTCATCTGACACTCCTATAAGGGTTGGGGCAGTCAATGGGAAGTGTCCACCCAAGCAGCCGCCGATACAACCGAATGTGCGCAATCCGGGGCTCAGGACCATGGGATTCTGGCCAATTCGCACCGCGCTGGGGTGATTTTTGAGCATGCGCAACGCCCTCATCCCCGTAGTTGCCATGAGTTTCGGGCTGCCCATCTCCGCCGCCCAGACCGGCTTTGTGAACTTCGAGTCCCCACAGGTCCATCCCTTGGCAATCTTGCAGGCCGCCAGCGGAGCGGTGTGGTTGCTGCAGGCCAATACCCCCGACAACCGACTGGAGATTTATTCCGCGGATGCAAACGGGCTGCACAAGCTCGGCAGCGTCGGGGTGGGCCTTGAGCCGGTCAGCGTGCGCGCCCGCGGCAATACCGAGGCGTGGGTGGTCAATCATCTCTCTGACTCCGTCACCGTCATCGACCTCGCCAGACTCAAGGTGAAGGCCACGCTGCTCACCGGTGACGAACCAGCGGATGTCGTGTTCGCCGGCTCGCCGCAGCGGGCATTCGTGAGCATCTCGCAGCGCAATCGGTTGGAGGTGTTCAACCCAGCCGCGCTGGCGGCGGCGCC
>SYPI01000203.1 GCA_005804005.1 Planctomycetia bacterium | reverse complement strand
GGCCATCACCACCATTCCCTGACTCGACAGGATGAGTGCGAAGCCACCAGCCAGCAGCGCCACGCCGATAGCCAGCGTGCTCCAGCGGCCGTGCCAGAACGCCAGCCGCGATAGCCCGGCCACCACGCCGACTCGCGCCCACATCCAGACCGCCACCAGCACCACCTGCCACGACACCTCCACACCGCTGCGGTCCATGATGAACGGCAGCAGGGGGCTCAGCGCGCCAATGAACAGGTAGCAGATTGGCAGAATCGCCCGGGTTGCCCGCAGTAGCCGCCCATAGACCGCTGGCAAGTGGCCGGAGTGTTCCACCGCCGCATGCGGTGCCGGGTGAGTCGGTAGCCAGCGCAGCAGAATCAGACTCAGCACCGACACCGGCACCAGCACCAGAATGGCGAGGCGTGGCGTTGATGAACCGACGATCGGGGCAATCAGAAACAAACTCGCGCCCACCGCGCTCATCCAGGCCAGATTGAAGTTTCCCAGCGAGCGCCGCATGTCGTGCCCGTGCCGACCCGAGGCAACGTAACTCTCCATGATCGGCCAGAACGCCGCCGCCACTGCGCTGACCAGAATCGCACTGGCGACCACTCCCCATGCCCCCGCCAGCGCCAGCAGCGATGCCGCTCCTTGAACCCAGACCAGCGCTCTGAGCACCGAGCGCGGGGCCGCATTTGCCAACCACCGCCGCCGCAATGGCCCCGAGCCGAGCGCCGAAGGGATGTAGATCAAACTGGTGCCCAGCGAGAGCAACAGGTTCTCGCCCTCGGTGAAGTTGAATTCCTTTTCCGTGACGAAGAAGACGCCCGTCCAAAGAATGCCCGAGCCCAGCGAGTTCAACCACACCACCAGATTGAGCACCCACGGCGAAGGCCTCATGAGCAGCTGGTGGTTGGGGTGGTCGCTCATGCCCCGAGCGTATTCGCCCCTGCTAGCATCGTCGCCCCGTCCACGTAGCTCAATTGGATAGAGCGTCGACCTCCGAAGGCGAAGGTTGCAGGTTCGATTCCCGCCGTGGACGCTTCGGCCCTCTCCTGAGTCAGTGAGTTCGCGGCGTGGCGCGTAGCCTGTGGCGATGGAAATCTCCCAGCTCCAGAAACTGATCCGGGATCGGTATTTCGCCACCGACAGCGCTCGCGGGGTGTCCAAGACATTCCTGTGGCTCTCCGAGGAGATCGGCGAACTGGCTCACGCCCTGGGCAAGTGGGAGAAGGGCGAACCCGACCACGCCAACCTGCGCGAGGAGTTCGCCGACTGCTTGGCGTGGCTGACCACGCTGGCGAATGTGACTGGCGTGGACCTCGAGCAGGCCATCAATGAGAAGTATGTGCAGGGGGGCGGGCCCAAGGGGACCAAGTGAGCGGAGAGTGCGCCATCTGTGCGGGGCACGCTGCCCCGGTAGCAGCGCGGTTGGAAGCATGGCGCGATGAACACTTCATGCTTCGCCACCATACCCAGCCAGCACCGGCCCTGGGCTGGTTCCTGCTGGACCTGATGCGCCACGCTCAGGGGCCCGGGGACTTCACCGCCGCTGAAGCGTCTGCATTCGGGCCGGTCCTGAAGCGCTGCCTCGCGGCAGTCAAGGCCACCACCCTTTGCGACCGGGTGTATTGCATGGCATTCGGTGAGTCGGCGCTTCACTTTCACATGCATCTGGCTCCGCGCTGGGCCAGAGACGGGCACACCGCCGCTTGGAACATGGCCGACAACTACCGCGCGACGATTCTTCAGCCCGGCGCGGTCGATGATGCCGAGATTGCCCAGCTGGTCGCCGCGGTTGGCCGACTGCTCAACCCGGCGTCGTAAGTCGCGCCGCCGCTTCGCCAGCCACGAAGCCGCTGGCCCAAGCCCACTGGAAGTTGAAGCCGCCGATGCGGCCGTCGACATCGAGAATCTCGCCGCACAGATGCAATCCCGGGCAGGTGCGGCTCTCCATGGTGGTCAGGTCGACCTCGCTCAGCGGCACGCCGCCAGCGGTGACTTCTGCGGCCGTGAAGCCACGATCTCCGGCAATCGGCATCGGGCACTCTGCGAGCACCCGAGCCAGTTCGCGGCGCTTCTCGCGGGGCGTCTGCTGGATGGTGGCCTCCGGGGTAGCGTCGGCCGCAGCGACCAGCGCCCGCGCTAGGCGCTCGGGGAAGTACTCGCGCACCAGGGCCAGAGCTGTCTTGCTGCGATTGGCCAGCAACAACTCATCAGCAGACTCCAGATTCAACCCAGGCAGCCAGCCCACCACCAGCGCTGCCGCCGGGTCACTGCTGCGCGCCATCAGCAAGTGGCGGCTGATGTCCAGTGCCGCCGGGCCAGAGAGCCCGAAGTGTGTGCAAAGCAGGCTGCCGGTGGACTGGGCCAGTCGCTTGCCGCTTGAGGACCGAACCTCAACACGCGCGTTCACCGAGAGCCCGCTCAGCGTGCGCACCCAGTGTGATTCCTCAACAATCAGCGGTACCAGTGCTGGCAAGATCGGTTCGGTGAGCGTGTGCCCCAGCCTGCGCGCCAGTTGGTAGCCGCGCCCATCGGAACCAGACTTGGGCAGGCTCTGACCACCCGTGGCCAGCACCACTCGCCGGGCGCGAATCACCCCAGGAACACCGCGCACCAGAAATGAATCACCATGGCACTCGACAGACTCCACCGACCAGTTCTCCCGCAACTGCGCCCCGGACTGGCGCAGCGCCATCAAGAGCGCATGTAGCACGCTGTGCGCGTCGTCGCTGACGGGAAACAGTTTCCCAGTGTCCTCGCGCTTCAATTCCACCCCGAATTCCCGAAAGAACTGAACGACCTGCTCAACTCCGTAGCGATTGAGGACTCGCGTTCGCGCTGCGGCGGCTGAACCGTTGAAGTCGCGGGTATCGACCGCATAGTGGGTCACATTGCAGCGGCCACCGCCGGCCACCAGAATCTTGGCACCAACCCGCCGCGCCCCATC
>SYPI01000202.1 GCA_005804005.1 Planctomycetia bacterium | reverse complement strand
GCGGTGGTGCGACCACACTCACTGGGCGCGCCTCTGCGCTGCGGCGACGGACAGTCCGGCGGAGATCATGCTTTCGTAGCGGTGCATCATTCCGATGTAGGTCCAGCCAGCGCGACCATCCAGAAATCCTCCTTGCCCTATCAGCATCCATGCGGATCGTAGGAAGGCTCGGCCGGGGATGCGGAAGGAGATCTCCTTCATGGCCCGCCGCCTGCGGAGTCGATCGGCGCTGAACAGACCCGCGAGGTCGCTTCCTGAACCGCGTCGGGCCAGATGTTGGGCGACTTCCGCCGCGGCGTAACGCTCATGTTTCGCTAGCCAGTCGTCGAGGCCCTTCTCGAAAGCCAAGTGCAGGTATGGCTGGCGAAGCGTGCCGATGCGGCCGGTGGTCTGTTCGCGTTGGCCATGGCCGTGGTCGACGAATCGCATTCGCCCGCGGTGGAAGAGACGCATCTGGTACGCCGGGTAGCTGCCGGTGTGCTTCAGCCATGAGCCGTTGAGGATGAGTTTGTTGGCCAAATAGAAGCCGGCCTCGGCGGGGTTGCTGGCCAGAGTGCAGCGGAACTCGTCTAGCAGCTCCGGGGTCAGGCGTTCGTCGGCGTCGAGGTGTAACTGCCATTGGCTACGGGTGGGGATATTGTCGATCGCCCAGTTGCGCTGCGCGGCGAAACTGGTGAACGAGTTGGTCCACACCCGGACTCCGCGCGCCCTGGCCACGGCGGCGGTGCTGTCGGTCGAACCAGAGTCGAGCACATGCAGTTCGTCGCAGCCGACGCATGAGTCCAAGCAGGCGGGCAGCGCCTTCTCCTCGTTGAGTGTCAGCACCACCACGGCCAGCGGAATAAGTGGTCCTCCCTGCATCTCCCATTGGGTATCGGCATTTCGTCCCGGGGGGCTGTAGGCTGAGGGGATGCGGATCTGTGTGACGGGCGCTACCGGGTTCATCGGCGAGTACTTCTGCGAACACTTCGCCGCCAACGGGCATGAGGTGGTCGGGATCGATCTGGTCAAGCCGCGCGCTGATCTTCCGCTGACCAGGTTCGTGCACGGCGACATTCGCGATGAGGGGGCCATGAAGCGGGCCCTCGACGGCTGCTCGCGGGTGCTGGGGCTGGCTGCGGCGCACCATGATTTCGGCATCGAGCGCCAGACATACTTCGATGTGAACGAGGGCGCCTCGCGGCTATTGGGCGACCTCTGCGACCGCGCCGGTATCCGTGAGGTGTGCTGGTACTCATCGGCCGCCATCTATGGTGATTGCCCCAAGCCGCGCAATGAGCAGGGCGTTCCAGCGCCGACTCATCCGTATGGTCAGTCCAAGTTGGCGGGCGAGAAGGTTTGGCGGGCGTGGGCGGCGCGCGGTGACGGGCGCAGCATGCTGTGCATTCGACCGACTATCACCTTCGGCCCGCGTAACTGGGCCAACATGTTCTCGCTGATCCGCCAGATTGAGCAGCGCACATTCTTCATCGCCGGGGCGGGGACGAACTTCAAGAGCTTGTCGTATGTGGAGAATTTGGTTTCATCGACCCTGCACCTGTGGGGCACGCCACGACCCGGCTTCGAGGTATTCAACTGGGTCGAGAAGCCCGATCTCAACAGCACGCAGATCGCCAACGCCGTGGCCAAGGCGTTGGGGCGCGCCACTCCCGGACCGCGACTGCCATACGGATTGGTCCGCGCCGCGGCGCTGCCATTCGATGCGGTCATCGCCCTGACTGGCTGGAACCTGCCAGTGAGCGGCATGCGGGTGAAGAAGCTGTTCAAGGACGAGACGCTGTTTGAATCTGACGGAGCCCGCGCCGCGGGATGCGCGCCAGCGATCACCACCGAAGAAGGAATCCGCCGGATGGTGGAGTGGTACCTGCGCGAAGGCAAGCACCAGGAAGTCCGCTGGCGCCAGCCTCCCGCGCAGGTGCAGACTTTCGCCGACTAGGCGCGAGTACCGCGGTTGGTGCGGAACCAATCGATGCTGGTGCGCAGGCCATCCTCGAAGGAGACTTGGGCTTTCCAATTGAGCAGTTGCGCGGCGCGCTGGGTGTCGAGGCAGCGCCGCGGCTGGCCGTCCGGCTTGGTGGCGTCCCACTTCACCTGGCCCTTGAATCCGGTGAGGCGCACGATCAGGTTCACCAGATCGCGGATGGTGATTTCCATGCCCACACCAAGATTGATCGGCGTTGTTTCATCCATCACCTCCGCAGCGCGAATGATTCCCTCGGCGGCGTCATCTACATAGAGGAACTCGCGGCTGGGTGAGCCGGTGCCCCAGCAGACGATTGCCGCGTCGCCCCGGTCCTGCGCCTCAACACACTTGCGGATGAGCGCCGGGATGACATGCGAACTGTTCAGGTCGAAGTTGTCCCATGGCCCGTATAGGTTCACCGGCAGCAGAAAGGCGCTCTTGAGTCCATACTGACGGCGGTAGCCGTCAAGCATGACCATGGCCGCCTTCTTTGCCACGCCGTATGGAGCGTTGGTCTCTTCGGGGTAACCGTTCCAGAGTTCCTCTTCCTTGAAGGGCACCGGCGTGAACTTCGGGTAGGCGCAGATGGTCCCGGTCTGCACGAACTTCTCAATCTTCTGCAGTCGGGCCTCTTCGATTAGGTGCAGGGCCATGGCCATGTTGGCGTAGAAGTAGCGCCCCGGATTGGCCATGTTGGCCCCGATTCCGCCGACTTCGGCGGCCAGATGTAGGACCACCTGCGGCCGGGCATCGGCATAGAGGCGACGCACCGCATCGGGGTTGGTGAGGTCGTAGTCGGCCTGGCGAGGGATGGTGATTTCGCGGCAGCCGCGCTGGCGCAGGCGGGCCACCAGATGCCGCCCCAGAAACCCGGCGCCTCCGGTGACCACGATGCGCTTCCCTGACAGGTCCATGAGCGCAAAGGTAGCGGAACTCCGCGGGGGTATCTTGCACGGCCATGAAACGCGCCCTGATAAGTGGAATCACCGGACAGGACGGCTCGTATCTCACCGAACTGCTGCTGTCCAAGGGTTACGAAGTGCACGGCATCATCCGCCGGGCCTCGTCATTCAACACCGACCGCCTCGACCACATCTATCAGGATCCACACGAGAGCGGCGCGCGCCTCAAGCTGCACTACGGCGATCTCACTGATGGCAACGCCCTCTCCACCCTGATGGATGTCATCAAGCCCGACGAGGTCTACAACCTCGGCGCGCAGAGCCATGTGCGGGTGAGTT
Source organism: Planctomycetia bacterium (assembly GCA_005804005.1). Lineage (GTDB taxonomy): Bacteria > Planctomycetota > Phycisphaerae > Phycisphaerales > SM1A02 > SYPI01. The sequence goes on along the minus strand of SYPI01000202.1, from coordinate 184 downwards.
TCGACCAGCCCATCTACACCGGCGATGTGGTGGCTATTGGCACTCTGAAGTTGCTCGAAGCTCTGCGTGGCTACCGTGACCGCACCAAGGGCGATGTGCGCTTCTATCAGGCCAGTTCCAGCGAGATGTATGGCAAGGTTCAGGAGGTGCCGCAGAAGGAGTCCACCCCCTTCTATCCGCGCTC
>SYPI01000201.1 GCA_005804005.1 Planctomycetia bacterium | reverse complement strand
TTCTGGGGCGGCTACTCCACGAGCGTGAACTTCACCCTCGTCCCGGCCCCGGGCGCAATCGCCCTGCTCGGTCTGAGCGCCTTCTGTGGCAACCGTCGGCGTCGTACTGCTTGAGCCCTCTTTGCCTCCGGCTCCTCGTGGTGTGGCACCAAAGCCAAACCCGAGTTAGTTTCGGGGCCTATGCTTGGGCATAGGTCCCACCAGCTCATGAGCGCAACACTCGTAGATTCACCGACAACTCCCGCGCCAGCCCGCCCCAGAACGGCGGCGCCGCGGGCTTGGAAGGTGCTCCTGCACAACGACGATGTGAACTCCTTTGAGCATGTCATCCGCTCCCTGCGCGGCGTGCTTCGGCTGCAACTTGAGCTGGCTTGGGGTGCGGCCGATGAAGCGCACCGGGAGGGGCTGGCGACCGTAGCCCGCAGCCACCGCGAACATGCCGAGTTGATTCAGGAGCAGCTTCAGTCGTGCGGCTTGACCTCCACGATCGAACCCGACTGAGCGCCTGAGTCAGACCACAAGATTGATCAGACGCCCGGGGACGGCGATGGCCTTCTTGGGTACGCGCCCGGCAAGCAGCGCGATTACCTCGGGGTGCGCCAGTGCCGCTGCTTCGAGCCGCGCGACATCAGCGGCATCGGCCGCCGACACCTGCAGCCGCAGTTTCACCTTGCCCAGCACCTGCACGGCGATCTCGACCTTCTCATCAACCAGCATGGCCGCGTCGACTGCTGGCCACGAGGCGTGTGCCACCAAGCCCGTGCCACCCAGCCTGCCCCACAGTTCTTCGGCAATGTGCGGGGCAAACGGTGCAGCAGCCGAGACCAGCCGAAGCGCTTGATCGCGCGTCAGCCCGCCCGCGCCAGCATCGGTCAGATCAAACGGCCGTGTGGCTTCGTTCACCATCTCAATCAGTGCGGCAATGGCGGTGTTGAAGGCCAGTCGGTCGATATCGTGGGCCACCTTGGCCACCGTCCTATGGAGCAGGCGTTCCAGGCGTGGATCGGCCTCTCGGGCCAGCAGCGGCTGGCCAGTGCGCTCGTCAATCAGCAGTCGCCACAGCCGCTGCAGGAAACGAAACACGCCGGGAATATCTCGCGGGTTCCACGGTTTGGACGCTTCCAGCGGCCCCATGTACATCTCGTAAAGACGGAAAGCGTCGGCCCCGTACTGGGCAATCACATCGTCTGGATTGACGACATTGCGCAGACTCTTGGACATCTTGGCGACCGTCCGAGCAACCGGCTTGCCGGTGGCGCGCTCAACAAACCCGGGGGCAGCCTCATCGACCTCGTCCACCGGCACTAGCGAGCCGTCCTGGCGCGTGTAGGCGAACGAAGTAATCAGCCCCTGGTGGAACAGCTTGCCGAATGGCTCGACAGTCGAGACATGCCCGAGGTCAAACAACACCTTGTGCCAGAAGCGGGCATAGAGCAGGTGCAACACCGCGTGCTCCGAGCCGCCGACATATAGGTCCACGCCACGGCCAGCCATCCAATAGCGCTCGGCTCTTGAATCGACAAAACGATCGGCGCACGCCGGGGCGCAATAGCGCAGGTAGTACCAACACGAACCGGCCCAGTTGGGCATGGTGTTGGTTTCGCGGTGCATGACGGCGTCGGGCGGAATCCGACCAACGCAGATTCCAGCCGCGCCGGCAGTCGTCTCCACCCATTGACGCGCCTTGCTCAGAGGCGGCACTGGCGTCGCCGATTCCACAGGCTTGAAGTCGGCCAGTTCGGGCAGCCGCACCGGCAGCGCTGCTTCGTCTACTGGGTGGTGAATTCCAGCCTCGTCGAAGGCCACCGGCATTGGCTCGCCCCAATAGCGCTGGCGCGAGAACAACCAATCGCGCAGTCGGTACTGCACCTGGGCCTGCCCAATCACCTTCTTCTGCAGCCACTCGATGATGCGCGCCTTGGCCTGCGCGGTGGGCAGACCATCGAGCGACAACTCCGCACTAGCGCTATTGATCGCCCGGCCCTCGCCAGGAGTCGCAGCGTCACCCGTCCACTCCTGCCCCGCCACATCCACCACCTGCACCACCGGCAGGCTGAACGCCTGCGCAAAGTCGAAATCGCGCTGATCGTGGCCGGGAACCGCCATGATCGCCCCGGTGCCGTAGCCCATCAGCACGTAGTCAGCCACCCAGATGGGAATCAGCGCGCCGGTGGCCGGGTTGCGAGCCATCCAGCCGGTGGCCGCGCCAGTCTTGATCACCGATTCGGCCTGCCGATCGACCTCGGATCGGTTGCGCGCGGCCTCGACGTACGCGCGCAGAGCCGCCACATCCACTCCCGCGGCTGGGTTGGCGATCATCTGCACGACCAGTGGGTGTTCGGGCGCCAGCACCATGTAGGTCGCGCCGAACAGCGTGTCGGGCCGCCTGGTGTAGACCGCCAAATCTCCGGCACTCCCCGCCGGGCCGTGCACTTCGAACTGCACCAGCGCCCCTTCGCTGCGCCCAATCCACTCCTCTTGCATGGCGCGCGTGGAAACCGGCCAGTCCACCAGTTGCAGGTCGGCCAGCAGTCGGTCGGCGTAGGCCGTGATCCGGAACATCCACTGCCGCAGTGGCAGGCGCGACACCGGGAACCCGCCGCGCTCGCTGCGGCCATTGATCACTTCTTCGTTGGCCAGCACCGTGCCCAGTTGGGGACACCAGTTCACTGTTTGCTCGCCCAGATAGGCCAAGCGTCGGGCATCTAGCCAGGACTGCTGCTGTTGAGGAGTGCAGTCGCGCCAGCGCCGCCGACCATCGCCCTGTGGCAGTTCAACCTCGTTGTTGTCCCTAGCCAGAACAAACTCGAGCTCGGAAATCGGTCTAGCCCGGGCGGTGGCCTCATCGAAGTACGCCCCGTAGCACTGCAGCCAGATCCACTGAGTCCAGCGGTAGTAGTCCGGGTCGATGGTGGCCAACTCTCTTGACCAGTCGTATGAAAATCCGAAGCGCTTGAGCTGATTGCGGAAGGTGTCGATCGCCTTCTTGGTGGTGATCGCCGGATGCACTCCGGTCTGCAGGGCGTACTGCTCGGCGGGAAGGCCGAAGGCATCCCAGCCCAGCGGGTGCAGCACATTGAAACCCTGCATGCGCCGCAGTCGGCAGATGATGTCGGTGGCGGTGTAGCCCTCGGGGTGCCCGACATGCAGCCCGGCTCCCGACGGGTAGGGGAACATGTCCAAGCAATAGAACTTGGGGCGCGCGGCATCGAACCCGGCCTCACCCGGATTCAGGGCGCGAAACGCCTGGCCCTTCTCCCAGCGGCCCTGCCACTTGAGTTCGATCTCCTCGGCCATCTGCGCCGTGTATCGAAACGGGGTCTCTTCACCCTTGGCAGGGGTTGGGGCAGCAGCTTCGGTCATTTGAGGTCTTGAGAATACAGGCCAGATACGATCGTCCCTGCCAATGGCGCGCCTCACCTGGATTACCGCGGACACACACTTCGGCCACGCTGAGGCGCTGGAAATGTTCGGCCGATCAAGCCGTTTCGCCACGACCGCCCAGATGGACACCGCCTACATCGAGGCAATCAATTCGCGGGTCGGCCCTGACGATCGGCTCATCCACCTGGGCGACTTCACCGGACCGATGAAACTGCGCGCGCGGCGCGAGTACGCCAGCGACATCCGCCGCCGAATCCGCTGTCAGCGAATCGTGCTGGTCCGTGGCAATCACGATCCGGTCGACGACCGCCGCTTCGATGGGCTCTTTGAGTCAGTTCGCGACCTGCTGCGACTGCGCCGCAAGAGTTGGGCGGGCTGCGTGATCTGCTCTCACTATCCCCTGCGCGTCTGGCAAGGCCAGCGCGACGGCAGCGCCCTCCTTTACGCCCACACCCACGGCACGATTGCCGAAGTGGGTCGTTCCACGGATGTTGGGGTCGATCAATGGCACGACGCGCCAGTACGGCTGGAGCAACTGGTGGCCATGCTGAACGAGCGCCCAATCGAGTGCCAGACCGACTTCACCAGATACCAGCAGGTGCGCGAGCCGCTGCCCTGAGTCCCTCGACCTACACTTGGGCGATCACTATGAAACATCGACCCCCAACAGTCCTGCTGGCGTGTTCCGCCGCCGCCCTCCTAGCTTGCGGCTGCCAGCAGTCGCTCTTCGACAATGACTTCGCACCGACCGATGTGCAGCGTCAGGAGGCTGGCCCCGGGCCGCAGGATCAGTTGATGCAGATGGACGACGGTACGAATCAAGACCCCACAGTCGACAATCCCGACTACCCGCTCGAAGGCGGGGCCCCCGCCTACGCCCAGCCAGGAAACGCGCCGGGAACCTGAGCCCATTCTCTCCCGGTGGTCGGGGCCGGGAACGATCCAGCCCATTGCTAGGATCGACACATGCCACACCCCAATCCCCTCGTCGGCGTCGTCATGGGTTCGCGCAGCGATCTGGAAATCATGCGCCATTGCACCGACACCCTTGAGGCGCTGGGGGTTGCTTACGAGGTCCGGATCATCAGCGCTCATCGGGCGCCTGGCCTGCTGCGCACTTGGGCTACCGGTGCCGAGCGTCGCGGGGTGCGGGTAATCATCGCCGCGGCGGGTGGGGCCGCTCACCTGCCGGGAGTGACTGCGGCGCTTACACCACTTCCGGTGCTGGGTGTGCCCATGGAGGGCGCATCGCTGCGCG
>SYPI01000200.1 GCA_005804005.1 Planctomycetia bacterium | reverse complement strand
CGATTCCTGCATGTCCCACGGCACGCCTGGCCCTTGGTCGATGACATCGATCCGCACCCGCGCGCCATTGAGGTGCGCCGCGATGCGCACCGTGCCGCCATCAGGCGAGAACTTGATGGCATTGGAGAGGTAGTTGTGCAGGATCTGCTGGAGCTTGCCCGCATCGGTTTCCACTGGGGGAACATCCGCGGCAATCTCCGCCTCCAGATTGAGCTGCTTGGCCAGTGCCTGCGGCCGCATGATCCCCTGAATGCCCTCGACCAGATCGCGAATGCTGGTCGGAGCAATCACCACTTCGAATCGGCCAGCTTCAATTTTGGCCATGTCGAGCAGTTCGTTGATCATCTCCAGCAGCAAGCGACCCGGGGTCAGGATGTTGCCGATGTAGCGCAGGCGCTTGGGGTCGGCCGCCGGGTCGTTACGGGCCAGTTCGTCGAGCAGTTCGGCGAAGCCAATGATCGAGTTCAGCGGCGTGCGAAGTTCGTGACTGATGTTGGCCAGGAACTCGCTCTTCAGACGGTTCGACTCGAACAGCCCGACATTGGCTTCAGCCAGTTCGTTCACCTTCAGGTCCAGACTCTGGTTGAGGCGGGTCAGTTCGGCTTGGCTGCCGACTAGCTGCCCAAGCATGCCGTCGAAAGCCCGCGACAACTCTTCCAACTCGTCGCCAGTCTTCAGCGCCGAGCGCACCGCTAGGTCGCCTTTCTGCACCTTTTCTGCGGCGCCACGCAGTCGGCGCACTGGGGAGAAGATGAGCTTGGTGAGTATCAGGTGGAAGGTCAGAACCGCCGCCAGCACCGCCACCGCCGCGCTGATCGCAATCGCCGTGCGGTTGGCGGCGATCTGCTCGGCGGCCACGGCGCTACTGCGCTCGATGACCAGCACCGCCCGCAGCGGGTTATCTATGGCCGGTTCCACGGCCCGCGGTGAGAAGTCAACGAACTGACTGTCCTGGATCGCCCGCCATTGCGTCTCGCGGAGCGCTCGGGCGTAGCGATAAACCGCTACGCCGTCGGCTTCGGAGACCTCGAACTCCTCTTCCTGCTGCAAATCGGCCAGAAAGGCCCGAACGGCCAGTTGCGTGAATGGATCGGCGCCGGCGATTGCCTCGCCGTCGGTGACGCGCACGACCCGCATGGGAATCGGCGCTCCCTCGCTGTGCTTGAGGGCGAATCCGTCGGCGACCCAAGTCTGGGCCAGTTGTCGCGACACCTCCAGCTGACTCTCGGAGACGATGTCACTCACTCGCGCCCATGGAACCGCCAAGGCCACCGTCAGGATGGTGAGCACCGCCGCCCCGAACAGCAACTGGCATTTGTTGGCCAACGAGATGCCGCGAGCCATTGGTGCCGAGCATATATCCTCGCTGCCCTCGCAACGCTCACCATGCATCGCCCCGGCCACAATCCCAGTGATGTGCAGATGGAAGATGTCCTGTGCGACTTCTGCGCCCAGCCGTGGTCGGTCTCCCGCGCCATGGTTGAGGGCCACAACGGGGCCTGCATCTGCGGAGCTTGTCTGGCGGTGGCTTACCGGGCTGTGGCGCTCGGCGGCCTTGATGATCGCCCCCCAGGAACGCCGCCGACCTGCACCTTGTGCCTAGAAACCCGCGCCGAACCGCACTTCCACTCTCCCCTGCGGGATGAGGCTTGGATCTGCCGCCGCTGCACCAAGCAGTGCGCCGGAGTGTTGCGCAAGGATCCTGACGCTGGCTGGACATGCCCGACTGAAGGTTCGATACCCTGAACACGTGGAAACTCGCCTGGATGAAGTCGACCGCGACATCGCCATCATCGTGGTAGACGGCGGACTGAACTCCGGAACTGCCCATGAATTGGCTGGGTCGGTGGAAAAGATGGTCGCCGCAGGAGTCAACAAGCTGATCATCGACTGCTCGCAGCTCACCGCCCTCACCAGCACCGGGCTGGGAGCCATGCTGGCCCTGCACGGCCGCATGTCGCGCCGCGGCGGAGATGTGAAGGTCGCCGGACTGGCTGGCCCGCTCATGCAAGTGGTGCGAGTCATGCGCTTGGACCGCGTGTTCGGTTGCTATGCCGATGTCAATTTGGCCCGCGCGGCGTTCCGAACTCCGGACACTGCGCCGCGCTCGGCTGATGTTCCCCCACCACCGCCGATGTGAGCAGCGCTAGCCGCGCCGCAGCAGGGTCATCCCGCGTATCTGCCGACCCTCCCGGGCGTACTTGCGCTCGAAGTTGCTGCCGACCATCTCGCCCGGGCGGGCGCTGTCGGGCGGGTTGAAGTCGAGCCGCGCGAAGCGATCGGCGTGACGCGCCGCGGCAGCTTCGTACCAGTGCCAGAGTTCATCGTGGTCGGTCACCAGAAACACTCGCCCCTGCGGCTGGAGCACCCGGTGGAACTGCAGCAGCGAGGCATCTTGAATCACGCGGCGTTTGTGGTGGCGCGCCTTGGGCCACGGATCGCTGAAGTAGATGTGCAACCCGCGCACACAGGACTCCTCGAGGCGGTGGGTCACCAGTTCCACCGCGTCGCCGTACAGCAGGCGCACATTGGGGCGGCCGGCGCGCCGCACCCGGTCGGCTGCGTAGCGGAAGAACTCGCCGGCGTGCTCCACACCGAGGAAGTTTGTCTCCGGTTCCAGCGACGATTGCTGCAGCAGAAAGGTGCCCTTGCCCGAGCCGAT
>SYPI01000199.1 GCA_005804005.1 Planctomycetia bacterium | reverse complement strand
CTGCCCGGCTGCCGAATGACGAAACTGCCGCAGTGGTCATTTCGGCGAGGATACCGCGTAGCGCGCCCGAATCCGCGGCACCAGATACTGCTTGAGCGCCGAACTAGCGGAGTGGCCCGGCTTCCAGCCCCAGTCAGTGCGGGCGGCGCTGTCTTCGATTCCCTCGGGCCAGCTGTCGACGATTGCCTGCCGCCGCTCATCCACCTCGAAGGAAATCTTGGCCCCCTTGAACTCGCGCCGCACCATGTCGGCGAACTCGCCAGCACTCGGGGCGAAACTGCTGATGTTGTAGACAATCCGAGTGAGCGACTCCTTGGGCGCGCTCATCAGGCTGAGCGCCGCGCCAACGGCCTCGGGCATGGTCATGAATGGGATGCGGGCATCTTCGCGCACGAAGCATGCGTATGGCTTCTTCTGCGCCGCAGCGTGGACCATCTCCGGACCGAAGTCGCTGGTGCCGCCCGAGGGCAGCGTGTCGGCCGAGATGATTCCGGGAAAGCGAATCGAGCGAAAATCCACTGGCCGCTCCATGCGGTCCTGCGCCAGCAGTCGGTAATGGCGTTCGTAGTAGCGGCCGAGTTGCTCGCCGGCCAACTTGCTGCAGCCATACATGGTGACCGGCTCGAGGAACTGCTCCTCCTTCACCACTCCGGCGCGCCGCTTGGCCTCGAGCGACGGCAGTCCGTAGACAGCAATCGACGAAGGGAAGAAGAACTGCACGGTCGTGCCGCGGGAGCGGGCCTCGTCGGCGGCCAACTTCAGCAGGTTCAGCGTGCCGACCACATTCACCTGATGAGCCGCCTCGGGGACGAACTCGCCGCGGGTAGAGAGCAGCGCCGCCAAGTGATAGATCTCACCAATCTCGTACTGCCCCAGCAGACGCGAGAGCAGTGATTCGTCGCATATATCCCCGGCGAAACTGGCATCGCAGTGATTGCGGGCTGGACCGTCGAGTTCGCGAATGTCCAGGGCCACCACCGCCCGACCGCCCTGCTCCGCAAGCGCCCGAAGGAGGGCGTGCCCCATCTCGCCCCCCGCACCAGTCACCAGCGCCGCCGCGGTGCGGCGCTGTCCTAGGTGAGTTCGGGCTGAGGAGGCGGCGGGAGTCATGGCGGTGCTCATGTTGGGCGGAGAAGTATAAAGCGGAGCGCTGTTCGAGCGCCGCTACAGCGTGCAGCCGTTGCGCAGCAGCAGGTCGCGGGTGCGCCGAGTGCCCTCGAGTTCGCTGAGGCGCTCTCCCTCGTACTCCACCTCGATGAAACCGCGATAGTCGGCCCCGCGCACCAGCGCCATTGCCCTTGGGTAGTCGATCCCGGTCTCATTACCCGCCTCGTTGAAGTCGTGGCTCTTGGCGCTCACCCCCTTGGCAAACGGCATCATCTCACTGATGCCCTTGTAGAAGTCGTAGTCGGTCTTGGCATCGATGTGGAAGTTCTTGAAGTCGACCATGGTGCCGCACCACTGGCCGTCCAACTCGCTCATCACCGATGCCATCCATTCGCCGTTGCTGGAGAGCCCGCCATGGTTCTCCGCCAGAATGCGGATCTTGGCCGCCTCTCCCACCGCGGCCATCTCGCGCATGCCCGCAACCGCCGAGGCGCGCTGCTCCTCCGGGCTCCCCTGAGAGTTCAGGTTCACCCGGATGGCGTGGCAGCCCAGCAGCGCCGCCAGATCCACCCACTTGCGATGATTCTCAACAGCCTTGGAACGCGACGCGGCATCCGCCGCCGCAACCTCGCCCTCACCGTCGCACAAGATCAGCACGCCCTCAACGCCCGCGTCCTCGCAGCGCTGTCGCAACTCTGCCCCGAATCCGGGCCGAGCCACCATGCCACGATAGAAGGTGTTGACAAACTCAACCGCTTTGAATCCCAGTTCCTCGGCCGAATACTTCGGGAAGTCCATGGGTGCCAGCGTCCCCGCCAATTGAGCATTGTGAAATGACCACTGCCCGATGCTCAGGCGATTGGCTCGCGCTGCTGGCGGCGGGGCGGACTCCTGCTGCGCGACGGCCCGGGCGCTCGCCATTGCCGTGGCCATCATTCCGATGGCCTCCCGGCGGCCAACGCCTCCCGCCATCTACCGGCTCCCCTTGTTGGGTGAGTGGCCGGAGAGCCGCTCGGCCATGCTGTCAACCGATGTCCAACGTCCAGCCCGCAGGTGCATCTGAGTAGACATCACCGCCGCGGCAATCACCAGCAGGCCGATGCCGATGAGTTCATCTCCGCCGCCGGGCAGGAAGTCCAGCACCTCCATCCCGGCAAACGCGCCGACCGCGCCGAAGAGCACCAGATTGAAAGCGAACAGACGCCAGCCGTGTCGGTGTCCTGCCATGCGAACTAGAATAGCGCCCAGTTCGTCCGCTAAGATGGTCCGCTCGCAATTGAACGCCTCAAGGAGTCCACCATGCTGCGATTGAACCGTACCCCCGCCGGACTGCTCGCTCTCACCTCTGGCCTGTTCCTGTCTGCCGCGGCACTGGCCCAGGACGGGGCCGCAGCCGCCCCGCCGCCAGCCGCCAGTGCGGCTCCCGCCAGTGGTCCCCAAATGATCGCCGTGCCGACCAGCCTCCTCAATCTCCAGCACGAACTCAACGGGCTGAACTCCATGGACGCCTCCATCTCCTCGCTCATCCACAACACCCAGACCCGCCTCAAGGCGATGGATGCGTTCCTGCAGCAGAAGAACCTCACCGCCGACTTCGCCACTGCCTCGGCGACTGCCAAGCCGATGACGCCGACCTGCACCTTCACCTCGGCTTTGAACTCGGCTCTCGAAGCGGAACGCCTGCAGGGAGTCTGCACCGTGTCGACCACCGACTCG
>SYPI01000198.1 GCA_005804005.1 Planctomycetia bacterium | reverse complement strand
GGGCCATGGTGGTGCAGTGGGGAATGTCGGCGCGGCTGGGATTTGTCTCATACTCCGCCGACGAATCGCGCGAGCATCTCATGGCGGGTGTGGAGCACTCGCCGGAGACGGCTCGAATCATTGACGAGGAAGTGAAGCGTCTGGTGGACGAGGCGTATGCCGACGCTCGCCACATGATCGAGAGCAACTGGGAGAAACTGGTGGCCATCGCCGAAGCGCTCCTGAAGCACGAGACGCTGCAGAAGGACGATGTCGAGCGGCTCATGCGCGGCGAGCGGTTAGACCGCCCGACCGTGTCTGATTTGCTGGCCACTGAGATGCGCAGCCCCGCCAAACCCACCACCCCAAGTCCCGCCAACAGCGGCCCGGCGCTTCCTGGTGAAGGCTCGGTTCCCTCGCCGGCCTAGGCCGCCTGGGTCCGCCGCGTCGATTGATCACTGGTGCGTCGAGGCGGGTTTGATTCGGCACAACAGTCGCGCAGCAGGCGGCGGCCGCCAACCCACACATCGGTTGCCCGAGCGCGCACCTCCCAGCCATCGAACGGGCAGTTGCGGCTGAGCGACGCGAATTCGGCCGAACGAATCGTCCACTTGCGCTGCGGGTCAATCAGAGTGAGGTCGGCTGGGGCGCCGATTCGCATGGTGCCCACGCCGCGCTCAACCAGGCCGCAGAGTCGGGCTGGCTCGATGGTCAGCAGCGCCACCAACCGATCCCAGCCGATGGCGCCGGAATCAACCAGCGCCCGGGCGTAGAGCGCCAGCGCGCATTCCAGCCCGATCATGCCGAACGGCGCGCCGTTGAAGTCGCGGGCCTTCTCCGCGGCAGTGTGCGGGGCATGGTCCGTAGCCAGCACGCTGATGGAGCCGTCAGCGACTCCTTTCACCAGCGCCGCCATGTCGGCCGCAGTGCGCAGCGGCGGATTCACCTTCGCCTGAGTGTTGTAGCCCGCACAAGCTTCGTCGGTCAGCAGCAGGTGATGCGGCGAGGCTTCGCCCGACACCGGCTGCCCGGCGGCGCGAGCCTGCCGGAGGATGTCCACCGTGGTGCCGGAACTGACATGCTGAACGTGGTAGCGGCAGCCGATCGCTCGATTGAGGCGGATGTCGCGCTCGACAATGACCTCCTCAGCCACGGCTGGCCAACCACCCAAACCGAGGCGCGCGGCAACCACTCCCGCATTCATGACTCCCCCGCTGGTCAAAGACGGCTCCTGCGCATGCTGCATGAACGCCCGCCCAGCGCAGGCGCAAATCTGCAGCACTCGACCCATCATCGCGGCCGAGGCGATGCAGTCGCCGTCGTCAGTGAAGGCCACCGCGCCCGCGCGGGCCATGGCGGCGATTGGCGCCAGTTCCTCCCCGGCCCGATTCACCGTCGCCGCCCCGGCGCAGAAGACTCGCGCCATTCCCGCGCGCTCCGCCTTCAGGTGAACGAAGTCGATCAGGCTGGGGACATCGAGCGCTGGCCGAGTGTTGGGCATGCAACAGACGCTGGTGAAACCGCCCGCGATGGCCGCCGCCGCGCCGGAGGCGATGGTCTCCTTCTGCTCGGCCCCCGGTTCACGCAGGTGGACATGCGGGTCGAACAGGCCCGGCGCGAGAATGCGGCCCTCGCCCTCGACGACCTCGGCACCATTAGCAGCAAGTTCGCCGGGGCGATTGGACACCCCGCGGATCAGGCCATCGCCGATTAGCACATCCCCCGTTGAATCACGATTGCGTTCCGGATCAATGACCCGCGCGCCGCGAATGAGTGTGGCACCCATGCGAAAGCGATCATAGCCAGACAAGAAAGGGGCGGCCCGCAACAGCGAGCCGCCCCTTCAGGATCATGCATCTCGGAGCACCAGGGCCCGAGATTCGTCGAAATCGTCAGTTCGAGGACGGAGCCTTGCCGCTCGTCGGGCAGCTTGCGCCAGACTTGCAGCAGCCGCTCTTCTTCTCACCACTGACCGCGCCGGGGGCGGCGGCGGCAGCAGCCTTGGCTGCGCAGCAGTCAGACTTCTTCTCGCCAGCGACCGCGCCGGGGGCGGCGGCGGCAGCAGCCTTGGCTGCGCAGCAGCCAGACTTCTTCTCGCCAGCAACCGCGCCGGGGGCGGCGGCCGTCTTGGCGGCGCAGCACTCGGAGGCAGACTTCTGGCAGGTGGCGGCGCAATCGCTCTTGTCACCGACGGCGCCGGGGGCAGTAGACGACTGAGCCGAACAAGCCGTCAATGCGGCGGCTGCAACTAGGCAGCAGAGGGAGGCGATGCGCTTCATAATCAAATGCTCCAGTAGGTGATCTTGAACGGACTCAGGCCGCAACATGCGGCTGAGGGTTGAACCTAGTGTAGTACGCACAGCGATGGCCGCAAAGGACATTGAAAGTTCAGAGAATCTCTCGGCCCGCGCGAAGATTCGGGCCGACCTGCTGCGGCAGGCCCGGGCCCTGCCCCGGCAGCCGGGCGTCTACTTCCTCAAGGATAAGGACGGGGAGGTTATCTATGTGGGGAAGGCGTCTGTTCTCCCCGACCGGGTGTCGTCGTACTTCGTCCCGGCGGCTGATCACGGCGCGCGCAAGCAGCCAATGCTGGCGCTGATCGAGAGCTTCGAGACGACGATCTGTCAGGGTTCGTGGGAGGCGCTGCTGCTGGAGAGTCGCTGCATCAAGGACATGCAGCCGCGCTACAACAGCATGGGGCTGGACGACCGCACCTATCCCTATCTGGCCATCACCATTCGCGAGCCGTTTCCCGGCGTGTACATCACCCGCGAGCCGGCGTCGGAGCGATTCCGGTCGGCGCGCATTCTTGGTCCGTTCACTTCCACCGGCGACCTGCGCCTGGCCGTGCAACTGCTGCAGCGTGTCTTCCAGTTCCGCACCTGCGACCTAAAGATTGACCCGACCGACCCGCAGGCGGCGGGGTTTCGCCCCTGTGTGCTGCATTCCATCCACCAGTGCTCGGCCCCGTGCGCCTTGCGGATCTCGCCGGAACGGTATGGAGAAGACATCGAAAGATTCACCCGCTTCATCACCTCACGGCGCACCGAGATGCTGGTGGAACTGCGGGTGTCCATGGCTGCCGCCAGCGAGCGGCAGGACTTCGAGCGCGCCGCGGTGCTGCGCGATCAAGTGCGTTCCATCGAGCGGCTCGACGACCGCGAGAAGCGGGCCCGAGCTACCAGCATCGACTGGCAGCCGGAAGTCACCGCGCCGGTGCTTGACGGCGCCCAGACCTCGCGCAGTCTGCAGCGGGTGCTGGAGAGTCCTGCCGCAGTGCGCTGCATCGAGGGAATCGACATCGCCCATCTGGGCGGCAACGAAGTGGTGGGCAGCAAAGTTTGTTTCATCGACGGCCGACCGTTTCGCGCCGGTTACCGTCGCTTCCGGGTGCGCACCGCTGGCAACGACGACTTCGCCTCCATGCGCGAAGTGGTTTCGCGGCGCTATCGAGATGCCGGGGCTGGCAAGGAGATGTACCCCGATCTGATCCTCATCGATGGCGGGCCGGGGCAACTGAACGCCGCACTCGAGGCGCTGGGGCAGTTGGAACACCAGCCGCCTTTCGTGGCGGCACTAGCCAAGCGCGAGGAACTGCTCTGGCTGCCCGGGCGCAAGGAGGGGCTGCGGTTGTCGCGCAATCACGGGGCGCTGCGCATCTGCCAAGCGGTGCGTGACGAGGCCCACCGTTTCGCGCAGCAGTATCACCACTTGCTGCGCAGCAGGAGCTTGCTGGGGAAGGACGCTACGAAGCCGCGGCGCGCAACCAAGCCCGGAAGCAAGGCGTGAGCGGCTGGTTTCAGTTGGCGTCGGGAGGCGTGAGCATCCGGGTGAAGGCGGTGCCCGGCGCCCGCAGCGACGGGATTGTGGGCGTGTTGGGTGACTGTCTCAAGATCCGGGTAAGCGCACCGCCCGAGGACGGCCGCGCCAATCAGGCGATCGCTCGACTGCTGGCTGGCACTCTGGGCATTCCGACCTCCGCAGTCGAACTCCGTCGCGGCGCGTCATCGCCGCGCAAGGAATTCCTGCTGCGCGGCGTCGACGAGGACGCCCTCCGCCAACTGATCGCAGGTTGAACGGCCGAACTGCGCTTACTGGCAGGTGCCCCAGCTGCTCAAGAGCACAGCTAGGTCAGCGCCATCGGTCAGATCGTTGCCATCGAAGTCCGGCCCATTGGCCAAACCCCATGCCGCCATCAGCAATCCCAAGTCGGCGCCATCAACTGCGCCGCTGCCATCCAAGTCGGCGACGCAAGCCGGGTGCCAGAGTTCCAGGGCCTTGTTGAAGGCGCGCGGAGCGATCTGGAATCCCATCAGGCGGCCGGGGATGTCATCGCAAGGCGGGTGAATGCCACCCCAAATGCGCGACAAACTGCACTGGTCAGAGGCATCGCCGTAGGTGGCCCACTGCAGAGTCACATCAACGCTGGGGCCGTCCTCGAAGACCAGATACTGATTGGCGGGCGCATGGAATTCACCCATGCCACCGGGGAAGTTCGCCGAACCGGTCAACAGCGTCATGATCTCGGCCGCAGTGCGGCTGTAGGTGCTGTGCCCGCTGACATAGCCCGCGAATGGCGGCGTAACGAATGTCGGCCGCTGGTAGGGCCACCAGTTCTTCGCCAGGATCCAAGCCACGCCAGCGGTCTGATTGGCTGGGTCGGCGATGGCGTTCGGGCCGCGCCATGAGCGCACCGCGATGTTGCCTTCGTGGCCGGCGAGTTCTTCGTGCCGCTGCCCGACGGCGGTGGTCTCTGGGGTGACCAATTCGATGTATCCGGGGGTCAGGTTCATGCCCAATGGGTGGAACGCCGCAAGGGTAGGGTCCGTGCACTGGCCGAGCTGGCCCATGCGTCGGATCGCCGAGATCGGCCGAACGAAGTCGTACCAGCCCTTGGTGCTCCAGGCGCAGATAGCCGCGTCGTGCATGGCACCGCCCAATGCGAGGTAGGCCTTGCAGTCAAACTCCAGCTCAGAGAGCACCGGCCCCTGCCCGGACATGCGCCAGGTGAAGCCGGGGTGATCGCTGACGTGGTTGTAGATCTCGAACCAGTGGCCGGGGGGAGTTTCCGAGGTCGGACCATCGGCCCAGAACTCAGCCAGCACCCGGGAATAGTCACCGCGGGGAACAATCTGCGGCTCGTAGGGCAGGTTGGTCACCGGGTTCACCTTCCAGCCGTGACCAATGTCGCCGCCTTCGAGGTGGTCGTAGAACCAGTCGTAGTCATCCGCGTCCGCGGGCAGCTCAGCATCGCCGATTCCACCGGGCGAAATGTCCCACATCACGCCATCGGCCGGATCGAGATGTCCGCTCCAGGTAACCACCATTTCAAACCCGCGCTTGTACTGGTCGTTGCCCACACCACCGATGTAGGGCGGCGCACCGGGATCCTGATAGACATTCCACTCCGCGCCGTTGCGCAAATGAGTGTTGCGGTGCGAGGCATCCATCGCGAAGGGCGCCACGCGGCCCCACTCCGGCGAGAGGAACGGCGGGTATCCGCCGGGAATGACCTGGCCGTTCTGGTCGATGAAGAACGAGAGCGCCAGCGGCTGCCAGCGATTCAGATCGACGATGTTTGGATTGCCCGGCAGCGCCACGATCAGCGGCGGGTTGATCGGCAGGTAGGTGGTGTTGGCGTAGCTGTTGGCTTCATTGGCCCCGTCGGCCAGCCCAAAGCTCTTGTAGCCCAGCGCTACGCGGTTTCCGACTTCCGCGGGCGAATTGCCCACCGGCGAAGTGTTGGTGATGTCGTAGCCCAGTGACACCATCAGAGCGTCATACTGCGGCGACATGACCGGGAATCCCGGGCTGCCGGCGAAGCGATGCTTGAGCATGCGGTAGGCGGCGTAGGAGATGGCCTCTTCCTGAGCGGCCTGAGTGTCGGCCATGGCGTGGTCCTCGTGGATCAGCCAGCCGTCTGCGCGTTCGTCGAAGGCAGCGAATGAGTCCCACATCGAAGCGGAGATGTGGAATAGATTCCGGGCGTGTACGGTCGGCCGGGCGAAGTCGCGCCGGATCGATTCCAGCAGCATTTCGTTCCAGCGCCGAGCAACGGACTGCTCCTGCGCAACAACAGGGCTGGCAACAACCGTCGCAACCAGTGCAGCGCACAGCGAACTCGAATTCAGACTCATGGCAATTCCTGGCAGCAGCACCGCCTGGATTGGTGCTTTGACTGCCGGTGGCAACCGTACCCCATTCCCCGGCCTGCGCCAGTCATGGGTTCGGTACGCGCTTCGCGTGGCTCCAACCCCAATGGCGGCGCAATCCGCGGCGCGGGGCCGCGGGGCTGAGGTCCGTAATCTGGAGCGAATGGCCACCGCTGAGCAACCTAGTTTCC
>SYPI01000197.1 GCA_005804005.1 Planctomycetia bacterium | reverse complement strand
GCGCATATCGCTTCTGCTTGTGCACGCTCAGCCCGTGGAGGAAGCGCACCTGCGCGTCATCGGGAAACTCGCGCAACAACGCCGCCAGCACAACCTCTGACTGGTCGAACCGGGCCGACCGCATCAGCGACCGGGCCACGGACACCCGCGTGGCCCGTTGTTCAATGGTCAAAGGCACAGCATCCGCCAGTTGAAAGGTGATCGTCTCCGGTGGCGGCTCGGGCGGTGAAATGGCAACTGGTTCATCAGGGTTGCAGGATGCCAGCCAAAGTCCGGCAATCAGCGCTGGCAGTGGGTAAAAGCATTGGCGCAAACGCCAAGCAGAAGTCCCCGGCGAGGGGGCTTTGGGCTTGCCCGCCGCCATACTTGGGGCACAATAAAGCGATGGAGCGGCTGGAGAAACCGCACAAGCTGCCGCCAATAATCTGCCCGATTCCATAGCGATGTGGGACATGTTGTATCGCCCATTGGAACCGGCGCACTCGTTTTTCGAATGACTGCCCAAGACTGAGCAACCCTAGACGCGAGAACCAGACCGTGATCAGCAGAAACCTCATTGTTGGCGCCGTGGCCATTGCCGGCGCATCGGCGTCCGCATTCGCCGGGGGAGTCGTTCCCCCGCAGCCCAAGGCCGGGCTGCCGCTGCCTGACCTCTCCACCGCCCAACTGGCGCTCTTCGAAACCGGCAAGAACCTGTTCCAGCACCCGCTCGAAGTCGGTGAGGGGCTGGGCCCAATCTTCAACAAGGCCGGCTGCATGTCGTGCCACGCCAACCCGCTCGGCGGCTGGGGCACCATCACCGTCAGCCACTTCGGCATGGACAAGGAAGGCGAGTTCATTCTCTACCCCGGCGAGGTGCAGTCGCTGGCTCAGGCCTTCGCCAACAGCGAGGGCTGCAAGGAGATCATCCCGACCGACGCCACGGTGAACGCCATCCGGGTCACCAACAGTTCCCTGGCCTTCGGCATGATCGAGGCGATTCCCGACGCCGACATCAGTGCCAACGCTGACGATCTGGATGCCAACGGCGACGGCATCAGCGGCCGCGTGCATTGGGTCGAGGCCCTTGAGGCCCCCGGCGTCACTCGCGCCGGCCGCTTCGGATGGAAGGCGCAGGTGGCCACCACTCTGACCTTCACCGGCGATGCTTCGCGCAACGAGATGGGGCTGACCAACCGATTGGTTCCAAGCGAGAACCCGCCCAACGGCAACTATGCGCTCTTGGCGCAGTGCGACACGGTGTCCGACCCTGAAGATGTGCCAGATGCTGAAGGACTGGCATTCATCGATCGGGTCACGGCGTTCCAGCGCTATCTGGGTGTGCCGCCGCAGACTCCGCGCTCGGGAATGAACGGCGAGACGCTGTTCAACTCCATCGGTTGTGGCGCGTGCCATGTGGCCGAGTGGACGACTGGCAACGATGCCTCGCTGGAGAGCGCCCTGCGCGGCAAGGTCATCCGCCCCTACTCCGACTTCCTGCTGCACGACATGGGTCTGCTGGCGGACGGCATCCAGCAGGGTGACGCCAACGAGAGTGAGTTCCGCACGCCCGTGCTCTGGAACCTGCGCACCCGCGACCCGATGCTGCACAACGGTTCGGCGTCGGGAAGCGATTTTAACATCCGCATCCGGGCGGCCATCACTGCTCACGGGCCCTTTGGCGAAGGGGCCGGTTCAGCCGCCGCCTTCGCCAGCCTCACTTCGCAGCAGCAGCAGCAGGTCGTGAACTTCCTCGACTCCTTGGGTCGCCTCGACTTCGATGCTGATGGCGATGGCCATGTCGACATGAACGACCTGCCCGGGCTCCGATCCTGCTACACCCAGCAAACCACCAATCCCGACGACGCCTGCGCCGTCGCTGATGTCGATCAGGATGGCGATGTTGACCCTGCTGACCTGCAGTCGTTCCTGATGGCCTACGAGGGTGAGGCTGGCGACTGCAACACCAACGGCGTGGAAGACGCCATCGACATCATCACCTCGGCCAGTACCGACGCCGATTACGACGGCGTACCAGATGAGTGCGGCAGTTGTACGGGTGACATCGATGGCGACGGCGCCGTCGGCGGTCTTGACCTGGCCCTCCTGCTGGCCGCGTGGGGCTCAGCCGATCCGGCCGCCGATCTGGACGACAGCGGCGACGTGGGCGGGAAGGACTTGGCGCTGATTATGGCCGCTTGGGGAGACTGCCCCTGAACCTCGGGATCAGCGCTTCCAACGCTCCGACTCACCGCCACCCAATCTAGACTCCGTTTCACCGCCCCAAGGAAACCTCCGAAAATGCGCCGACTCATCCTCGCTGGCAGTTCGCTTCTGATCGCCGCCTCGGCCAATGCCCAGTGGGCCACTTTTTCGGATCAAACCTCGTCACGCCTGGTCGCCTCGGCCGGTCTGGTAGTGGATGACAACTTGGAAAAGGACTTCGCTTGGGGTGATTTCGACCACGACGGCGACACCGACTTGGTCTGCATGCGCAAGTTCCCCGGTTCCATCCAGGGCGGCTTCCGCGACCTCCTGCTCATGAACGAGGGCGGCGTCTTGACCGACCGCACCACCGAGTATGGCTCGGCTTCTGATGTGGCTGGCTACTCCGGGATGCTCGACCAGTGCAATGACCGTGATGTGGAAGCGTTCGATGTCGACAATGACGGCTGGCTGGACCTGATCACCTGCACCACCATGTCTGATCAGGTGAACGAG
>SYPI01000196.1 GCA_005804005.1 Planctomycetia bacterium | reverse complement strand
AGCCGAACAGTCCGAGATGATCATGCTCGGCTGCCAAATCTGCGGAAACATTCGTGACCCCGACTCGGGCCAGATGCTGCTGCGCCTGCTGGAGGCACCCCCACCGTTCCAGCGGCCCATCGAGATTCGGTTGGCTGCCGCTGAGTCCCTCATCCAGACCGGAGCCCGGGCTCAGGAGCGCTGTTTGGCGCTGGCTCAGGCTGGTGCTGTCGAGCCGGACCCCCTGATTCGGGCGCAAGCGGCCTCCTTGTTCGGTCGGCTCGGTGGGCCGATGGCGGTTCAGGAACTGGAGCGGCTCCTGCGGGATGAGTCGCCCGTGGTCCAGATCGCAGCCTCTGCAGCGCTAAATCGAATTGACACCGGGTGCACTGCGCGATAAAAAACTGGGCCGGCCGTTCAGTTCGTCTGGTCTCAGGGCCAACTGTTGCCGCACCAAGGAAGCCCCTGTGCACATTCTGACGAAGATCTTCGTTGTCCTAGTCTCGCTCCTAGCCGTGGCTATCGTGCCGCTGGTTGTCGTGCAGAGCGCCAACGAAGCCACCTTCCGCGAGAAGTGGCTGGCGGCGCGGACCGCCGGAACTGCCACTCAGGCTTCCCTCGATTCAGAGCGCTCCTTGCGCGCCGCGGTTGAGAGTGATCTGCAGTCCCAACTGGCCGATGTCGCCGCGCGCTTGGGTCGGCTGCAAGCCGACATTGAAGAGCGACAGGGCCGCATCCGTTCACTTGAAGCGGAGAAGTCGGCGCTGGCCGAGTCCAAGTCCGGCCTTGAGGCCCGCCTGACAGTCTTCGCCGAGGCCGACCGCGTTCGCACTGAATTGCTTGAACAGTTGAACGGCCAGCTGGGTCGCCTGCGCAACGACTACCTCGCCAAGGAAAAGGAACTCGCCGATTCGATGAGTCGCAACGCCAAGCTTCAGGCCGACTTCGAGGTGGCCTCGGAGATGAGCAGCCAGCTTCGGGAGGAGAACGAGAAACTGAAGAGCCGCCCGGTTGGAACTGCGGTCGTCGCTAGTGGCGGCGTGGTGGCCCATGTCCCGGCCGACCGCGACCTGCGGGCCCGGATTACCCGAGTGGTCCGCGAGGGTGGCGATGGTTCGTCGGGCCGCTGGCTGGTGCAGATCGATCATGGCAGCCGCGACGGCATCCGGCCGGGTTGGCACATGACCGTGGCCCACGGCGACGGCAAGAACTATGTGGGCGACCTAGTCATCGAGCGGGTCGATGTCGACCGCTCGGTCGGCACGGTTGTCTGGCCGGGGCAGGGGAATGCCCCGGAAGTCCTGACCGACCAAGTTGTCATCGCCGAACGCGGCCGCTGAACCGGGAGCACAGCCATGGCGGAGAACACCCACAGGAATCGTTCCGGACCGCTCGATGTCTACAGCGTGATGCTGGTGTTGGCGGCCATCCTTCTGGGTGTTGGCTGCACGGTGCTGGCCATGCACAACACCGATGCCAGCTCGGTGGACGGTGCCACGGGCGGCCCATTTGTCCTGGTCGAGAAGTAGAGCAACCGCAAGACGGGTAGATTGCCGGGGTCAGGGCAGGGAATGCCCTGAGGGAGAACCGCACTGATGCTCGACAAACTCCTCGGCCTCTTCAGCGTTGATATGGGAATCGATCTGGGAACCTGCAACACGCTGGTGTGCGTGCGTGGTCAGGGCATTGTCCTGAACGAACCCAGCGTGGTGGCAGTGCGCAAGGGCACCAACAAGGTGCTCAACGATGGCACCGCAGTGGGCTTCGCCGCCAAGGAGATGCTCGGCAAGACTCCCGGATCGATCAGCGCCATTCGGCCCCTCAAGAACGGCGTGATCAGTGACTTCGACATCACCGAAGCGATGCTGTCGTATTTCATCCGCAAGGTGAATGGCTCGCGGCGGATCTTCGGACCGCGAGTGGTGATTGCCATTCCCGGTGGCATTACCGCCGTAGAGAAGCGCGCCGTGCTGGACTCGGCTGAGCGGGCCGGGGCGCGACGGGTGTACCTGGTTGATGAACCGATGGCCGCTGGCATCGGCGCCGGTTTGCCGATCGCCGACCCCACCGCCAGCATGATCGTGGACATCGGCGGCGGCACCACCGAGATCGCCATCATGAGTCTGGCCGACATCGCTCATTGCCGCAGCGAGCGGGTAGGCGGCGATGCCTTCGACGAGTCGATCATGGCCTACCTGCGCAAGGAGCACAGCCTGGCCATCGGCGAGCAAACCGCCGAGCGCATCAAGATCGAGATCGGCTCGGCGGCACCGCTGGAGCAGGAACTGCACATGGAGGTGCGCGGGCGCGATGTGACTGGCGGGCTACCACGCAAGACGGTCATCCGCAGCGAACAGATCCGCGAGGCCCTGTCTGAACCGGTTCGCAAAATCACCAACGCCGTGGTCGAGACTCTGGAAAATGCCGAGGCGGAACTGGCCGCCGATCTGGTGGAAAACGGCATCACGATCGCTGGCGGCGGAGCGCTACTGCGGGGCATCGACCGGGTTCTGGCGCAGTCGACCGGTCTGGAGACAACCATCGCCGACGACCCGCTCACCTGCGTGGCTCGCGGCACCGGCATCTACCTCGAGAACCTTGAGGCGTGGAAGTCCACGCTCGAGTCCGACGCCGAAGAGTTTTCGAACCAGGGCGCCCAGTGATTCGGGCCCGCTTTCGACCCAAGCCAATGCCCACGGTGGTGGGTCTGGTGTTGGTCATATCGCTGCTGCCGGCGAACTGGGTGGCCCCGTGGAGTGCTGATCTGGCCGCCATCCTTTGGATTCCATTGACCCCCGCGGCGCATGTCCTGGCGCTGGTGCGCGAGTGGCTGCGCCCGGAACTGGCGGCCGGAGCGCTCTCGGCGGATGCGGCGGCGGAACTCACCAGTCAGCGCGATCAGTTCCGCGGACTGTGGCACGCCGAGCAGTTGCGCGCGGATGAACTCGAGGCGCGCCTGCGCGAGGTGGCCACGCTCACCCGTCCGCCACACCAGGTTTCTGGACTGGTGCTGGCCATGGTGGTCGGGCGCGGCGGCGATTCGGCGTTCACGCTGGATGCCGGTTCGATGCACGGGGTGCAGGAGGGCGATGCGGTTCTGCTGCGCGGTGATGAACTGGCGGGGCGCGTGGCTGGCGGCGTTCGAGCCGGGTCCTGCGTGCTGGTGCCGCTGGCGCACAAGTCCACCGGGCGGCTCGACGCCGTGGTGATTCCCGCCAGGGGAACCGGCGCGGCCGGTTCCCGGGCCAGTTTGCGCGTCCAGTTGACGCTGGGAGACGACGGACTCATGAACGGAGATGTCGATGCCGCGGCGCCGTTGGCCGTTGGCGATGTAGTTCGCCTTGATGATCCGACTTGGCCGGAGTCGGCCCGCGGAACGCGGTTGGGCGAGGTGGTCTGGGTGGGGCGCAAGGACGAGCAGCCGCTGCGCGGCAGCATCAAGGTGCTGCCCACCGCCGACCCGACCCGGGCCAGCCGGGTTTCGATTCGAACAACTGTGGACGCGAGGGCTGCCGCGGTGCCCGAGAAATCACCATGAACCGCTTGGTCTTCACTGCCGCGGCGCTGATCGCCTTGGCGCTGGATTCGGCGCTGCTGCCGGTGCTGCAGTTCGGCTCATCCTGGCCATCATCGCTGGCGGTGCTGGTGACATTCATGTGCATCGGTGCCGACCGTTCGCAGGTTCCGTGGGCGGCGCTCTTCTGCGGTCTGGCAGTGGACCTCTCCACCCCGGTGGTCGGCCCGGAAGGCGAGGTCCTGCGTCTGATCGGACCCAATGCGCTGGGCTTCGCCTTCGGGTCAACGCTGGTGCTGTCCATGCGCGGCATGCTGCTGCGGCGCAGCCCGTGGGCTATCGGTGCAGCGACGCTCGCATTCCTGTTGGCCAATTCTGTTGTGATGGTGGCGATCTGGTCGGCCCGCTACTGGTTGCAGGAGGGCCCGATGCCTTGGCCGCCGGGCGGTGCGCTGGGTGAGATGGTGCACTTGAGTTGGGCAGCGATCCTCAGTGCACTGGCTGGAATCCCGCTCGGTTTCATTCTCATCCGCTCCACACCGGTTTGGGGCTTCCCGCCGGTGGGCTCAATCGCGCGGCGGTAGGCTCCGCTCATGGGACAGATCGTCATCTTCAGCGATGGACTGCTCGATCTGGGGCCGCTT
>SYPI01000195.1 GCA_005804005.1 Planctomycetia bacterium | reverse complement strand
TGGAAGGTGTGCCGCAGGCCTTCCTGACCGGCGGGGGAGGGCAAAGATAGCGGTCGTTGCAGGGGCTGGCAAACCAGTCGGATTCAGCGAACTTGGAGAACTGCGACCCAATCGCAGTCTCACTGGCACGGCCCTAGGATGCGGCGGTGAATGCTCGCTTGCGCGGCCTGCTGCCCAACGCCATCACCATGGTTCGGCTGGTGCTGGCGGTGGCATTTCTGGCGGTGTTGCTGCGCGCCCGGCATCAAGATTGCCAGTGCCGGGCTGATCTTGGCACGCTGGCGACGGTGCTGTTCATCGTGGCGGCGCTGTCGGACATCCTCGATGGCTATCTGGCCCGGCGCTGGCAGGTGGTGACCCACTTTGGGCGGATCATGGATCCGTTCGGGGACAAACTGTTGGTGTTGGGGGCGCTGGTGGCGCTGGCGGCGCCGGGGCTGGCTGAGGGAAGTGGCATTGATCCATGGGTGGTCCTGCTGGTGCTGGGCCGCGAACTATTCGTGACCAGCGTGCGCGCCGTGGCCGAGGCCGATGGTGTGCAGTTTGCCGCCGACCGCTGGGGAAAACTCAAGATGTTCCTGCAGTGCGTGGCGGTGCCCTTCGCCATCTTCGTGGCCACTCACGCTGACACGCAGGACTCGGCGTCGTGGCTGCTGTGGCGCGACAGCACCCGCTGGGCGATGATCCTGTCCACTGCCTTGAGCGCCATCCCTTACGCCATTCGTGCGGTGGGGCTGCTGCGGCCCCTCGGGGGGGGCGCGCGATGAGCGGCAGCCGGTACCCACGAGCCATGCCGCTGGTGCCAGCGGCGCTAGTGACCGGTCTGGGCACGGGCTTGCTGCGTCCAGCGCCGGGAACTTGGGGCAGCCTGCCGCCGACAGTGCTCGCCGGAACGATGCTGGCCGGCGGAGCGCCCGAGCGAACTGTCGCCGGGGCGATGGTGCTGATCGGCGCGGCGTTCTGCGGGTTCTGTCTGCTGTGGGGCGGGGATGCCGAGGCGGCGTTCGGGGAGAAGGACCCCTCGTCGGTCAACGCGGATGAAGTTGCCGCTCAGGCGTGGGTGATCGCGGCTCTGCCGTGGCCGATGCTGGCGGTGGGGTCGGAAGGGTGCGCCCGTGGCGCAGCTAGTGGCGGGCTGTCGTGGGCTGGCGCGCTGGTGCTGGCCACGGCCTTCTTGGCCTTCCGTGCTGCGGACATCCTCAAGCCGCCGCCCGCGCGCTCGTGGCAGAATCTGCCCGGCGGCGCGGGGATTCTTCTGGATGACTTGGCTGCAGGTCTCTACGCGGTGGGTGCGGCTTGGGTGGTGGCGCTGCTATTGGGTTGAGGGGGGAAGGGGCCTCAGAGCGGGCGCACCGAGCGCATGTCGATGCGCGACTCAAGCACGGTGCGCAAGTTGCAGAGGTACCAGCGCCAGCTCTCGAGGTCGTCGGCCAGAGCCATGAGTGCCTCAGTGGTTTCGTGGTACGGCCCAGAGCGCATGAGGACTTTGGCACCAGCCTCCACATCCGGTTCAACTGTCCAGGAGACTCGCACTTCATCGCCCTCGATGCCAACCGGCCAAGTCCAAGTGACTCGGCCGCCAGCGTCGTAATCGGCGATCCGCACCGTTAGCCGCCGGAAGAACTTGGCATCCCAGCCAAGTACCAGCCCGCCGCCCGGGCGCAGGTCGATTTCGGCCGCCACCGGAAACCAGCGGGTGAGACCGTCCACGGTGGTGAGACAGGCGAAAACTTCTTCGGCGTGCGCGGAGATTGTCTCGCGCAGAGTGGCCCAGATTCCATCGGCATCGCGCCGCACCATTGCCGCAGGCTATCTGCTGCCTGCGGCCTGCGCCGAGGGCAGTTCCAGCGCCTCACCCGTCGGCGTTTCGCCGCGGATCAGATCGCCGAACTCCTCGCGCCGCCGGATCAGCAGGGCGCGCTCGCCATCGACCAGTACCTCGGCGGGCAGTCCGAAACTGTTGTAGCGGCTGGCCATGCTCATGCCGTAAGCGCCGGTGGTGAAGATGGCCAGCAGGTCGCCGCGCTTGAGGCTAGGCAGGGAGCGGTTGAGCGCCAGGAAGTCGCCTGATTCGCAGATGGGGCCGACGATGTCGACTGAGGAGAGACCGGGCAGGGCCATTTCAGCGGCGCGGTGCGGGGGAACCAGTCCGTCGGCGGGGGTGACTGGCCAGGCGAAGTGGAAGGCGTCGTAGTGGCTCGGGCGCAGCAGGGTGTGCATCCCGGCGTCGCAGATGGCGAAGGCTCGTTCGCCGCCGGACTTCATGTGAATGATGCGGGTGAGCAAGATGCCGGCGTTGGCGGCAATAGATCGACCCGGTTCGAGAACGATGCGCAGGCCGCGCGCCACTCGTTCCCCCAAGATCGGGACGATTGCCGCAGCGTAATCCGCGGCGGCGGGTGACTGCCCGGAGAAATAGTCCGCGCCAAACCCGCCGCCCAGATCGAGCCATTCAATGCGGTGGCCGACCGCCTCAAGTTCGTCAATGAGGGCCAGCGCCTTGGTCACCGCGTCAACGAACGGCTCCATGCGGAACACCGGCGAGCCAATGTGCAGGTGCAGTCCGCAGAGGCGCACTGCGGTTTCCCCGGCGCGGTCGCGGAAGAAAGCCCGGGCGCGCTCAATGTCTACGCCGAACTTGGTTTCCTTCTTGCCGGTCGAGGTGTAGCGGTGGGTTTGCGGATCGACATCTGGGTTGATGCGCAGGGCCACACGGGGTTGCTTTCCACAACGCCGGGCGACTGACACCAGCGCGGCGAATTCGGATTCGCTTTCCACATTGAGCAGGCCGATTGCAGAACGCATGGCCAGTTCCAGCTCGGCATCAGTCTTGCCAACCCCGGCAAAAACGATGCGCTCGCCGGGGCAGCCCGCCGCCAGCGCGCGCTGCAATTCGCCGCCGGAAACCACATCCAGCCCGGCGCCAGCGGCCACGATGGTGCGCAACACCGCCAAGTTCGGGCAACTCTTCACCGAGAAGCAAACCAACGGATCGAGTGGCGCGAAGGCCCGGGTCAGGCGACCCAAGTGCCCCAGCAGTGTGGCCCGTGAATAGACATAGGTTGGCGTTCCGGCGGCGCGGGCGATGAACTCGGCGGGAACCCCTTCGCAGTGCAGCGCTCCGTCGCGAAATTCAAATGAGTCCATGGCGATGATTGCTCCGCATCGATTGAGTGTTCAAGAAGTCGCCTTGGCTGGCGCGGTGGCGGCGCGGGCCATGGCCCGTGTCTGCAGCACCCAGCCGACGATTGTCAGGGCGATACCCAGCAGCAGCCAGGCGGCGACCTGGTTGGGCACTGCGACGGCGCCGCGCGAGGCCCACGAGAGCAGCGGGAAACCGGCAGCCAGGATCAGAGTGGCCCCCAAACCGGCCGAGCAGACGGCGGCGGCGTGCTTGTGGGCCAGCAAAGCAAGAGCGAAGGCCATCGCGCCGCCGGCAATCGCCGCGGCGGTGATCAGGGTGCGCACCGGCGGCTGGGCCGCCTGCCACCAGAGCTGCGCCGCCGCCCCGGTCTCACCGGGCGTCATCTGGCTGCGGAGGGCCGCCAGCGACAGATTCAGTAGTTCGGCGCACTGAACGCGCGGTGAAATGGTCGGAGCGGTGACGGCGCTGTCCACCGGAGCCGGTGAATCCAGCGGAACGATGCCGCGCTCGGCCAGCATCAGCGCCAGCAGGGGGATGGTGACCGCCCCCAACAAACCCGCACCCCCCGCGATTGCCAGCTTGAGAAACGCGGCGCCCAGCAGCGCGCCGACCACGCCGCCAATGATGCCGGCTATCAGCAGCGATGCCCCCGGCAGCGCCACGGCGCTGATGAGCACGCCGACCCACCAGCCCAGTGCCGCGCCAGCCAATGCGGCCAGCAATCCGAGCAGGCGCCAGCCGACGCAGAGGAAAGCGCAGCCTGCCGCCAGCGCCACCACCAGTGAGGCGGCGTGTGCTTGAGAGATGGCGGCCTGCGCGGCGGTCAGCATGGGCGTCAGTAGACTAGCCGCGGTCGTGGCTGATTCTCCTGCACCAGACCCGCTTCGCCCTCACCGCGAGAAGATTGACGAGATCGATCGGCAGTTGGTGGAGTTGCTCTGCCAGCGGGCCGAGGTCGTGGCCGAGGTCGGGGAAACCAAACGGGCTTCGGGATTGCCGGTGTACGCGCCGCACCGCGAGCGGGAAGTGATCGATCGGGCAGTCCAGCGCAACCGCGGGCCGCTCTCTGACCGCACTGTGGAAGCGGTGTTCCGCGAAATCATGTCCGGGTCGTTTCGGCTGGAACTGCCCATTCGCGTGGGGTTTCTGGGGCCGCCCGGGACCTTCAGCCATCTGGCCGCCAAACGCCACTTCGGTTCGAGTGTTGACTGCGTCGATCTGGGCTCAATCGACGCTGTATTCGCTGAGGTCGAAGGCGGACGCATTGACTTCGGTTTGGCACCATACGAAAACTCCATCGGCGGTTCGATTGTCGACACGCTGGAGGCGTTCCAGGCCCACCGGGTGCGGGCCTGCGCCGAGGCCCTCATCAATGTCAGTCAGTGCTTCTTGGCCAATTGCGCCCCGGAG
>SYPI01000194.1 GCA_005804005.1 Planctomycetia bacterium | reverse complement strand
GAAGATCTGCTTGAGCTTCTGCGGCTGATTGACCACATCCTCGGGGAAGAGGTACTCGTTGATCGGCTTCCGCGGGGTGCCGTGGACGCAGGTGAACTTGTCGAAGGCCACCCGCACCCGCAGCCTCCCCAGAAAGTCCCAGCGCCGCTCGGCCTTGGATCGGTCCTGCTCGTGCTCCAGCTGGTGGCGGGTCCAGTAAGCGGCCTCTTCTGCCGCGGCGTTGAAGTTGGTCGGCTCGTAGAGCACACCGTAATCGTGGTTACCCATCAGGCTCCACTCGCAGCGTTGGGCGACCAGATCGACGCACTCCACCGGATCGGGCCCGTAACCGAGGATGTCCCCTAGGCAGATCGTCCGGTCGACCTGCTGCGTGGCGATATGCGCCAACACCACCTCAAGTGCAGCCAAGTTCGAATGGATGTCGCTGATGATCGCCGCGCGCACGGAGCGTCTCCAGAGGGGGCGCGATGGTAGCAGGGTCGCCCCGGAGGGCACGCTTCCGTAGAATGCCCGCCCCCCACACGGAGCAACTATGGCAGAGGCGCACTTTGATCTGATCGTCATCGGTTCCGGACCAGGCGGCTATGTCGGGGCGATACGCGCCGCTCAACTGGGCATGAAGGTGGCCGTGGTCGAGCGTGACAAACTCGGCGGCGTCTGCCTGAATTGGGGCTGCATCCCGACCAAGGCTCTGCTGCACAACGCCGAGCTATATATGGAAGCGATCCGGCACGGCGAGCAGTGGGGATTCGAGTTCAAGCCCGATGCGGTGAAGGTGAACTGGGAGAAGGTGATCGGCCGCAGCCGCGGGGTCACCACTCAGTTGAACAATGGGATTGCCTATCTGCTGAAGAAGAACAAGATTGAGCACATCGCCGGGCACGCCACCATTCTGGCCGGCAAGACCGCCAGCGCGCCGTGCCAGGTGAAGGTTTGCCCGGCCAAGGGGGCCTACTACAACGGCTCCGGCGAGGGCACTGGCCGCACCATCACCGCCGATCGGGTGCTGATTGCCACCGGCGCCGCGCCGCGCGCCCTGCCCGGTTGCGTCACTGACGGGGTCACGGTGATCTCCAGCGCAGAGGCGATGAACCTGCCCAAGCGCCCCGACTCGATGATCATCGTTGGCTCCGGAGCCATCGGCATGGAGTTTGCGTACTTCTATAACGCCTTCGGCACCAAGGTGACCGTGGTGGAGATGGTCGATCGCATCCTGCCGGTTGAGGATGACGACATCTCAGCGATTGCCCAGAAGGTGTTCACCGCGCAGGGGATTCAGTTCCGCACCGGGACTACGGTGAAGTCGGTTGCCAAGTCGGCCAAGGGGGCCACGGCAGTGCTGGCTTCGGCGGCGGATCCCACCAAGACAGAGTCGGTAGATGCCTCAGTGGTGCTAGTGGCCATCGGCGTTCAAGCCCGCACCGACGCCTTGATCGACCCGGCGCTGAAACTGCGGCTGGAAAAGGGCTACATCTGGACCGACTACCGCGAGAAGCGCGAGCCGAGTTACCAAACCAGCGTGCCGGGCATCTACGCCATCGGCGATGTCGTCGGCCCGCCGTGGCTGGCGCACATCGCCAGCGAAGAGGCGGTGGCCTGCGTGGAGCGCATGAAGGGTCATCACACGCTCGGCGTGGATTACGCCGCGTTCCCCGGCTGCACCTACTGCACTCCGCAGATCGCCTCGATCGGCCTGACCGAGCGCGAGGTAAAGGCCAAGGGCATCGCCTGCAAGGTCGGCAAGTACCCGCTGAAGGCGCACGGCAAGGCCATCGCTGTGGGGGCCACTGAAGGTCTAGTGAAAATCATCACCAGCACGCCATACGGCGAAATCCTCGGCGCGCACATCATCGGCGAGGATGCCAGCGAACTGATCGGTGAGATGGGGCTGGCCAAGCGCCTCGAGGCGACCGCCGAGGACATCATCTCCACGGTGCACGCTCACCCGACCATGCATGAGGCGCTGCATGAAGCGGCCCTCGCCAGCGAGGGCCGCGTGATTCACGGTTGATTTCGCGGGCGCCCCTTCCCGCGCCCGCCCTCAGAATCCCGATCCGGTGCCGTTCCAGATGTGAACGATGAACCACAGGTAGAGGCGGCGCACAGTTTCTTCCTGCATGGTGTGGGCCCACTCGCGACCATAGCGCACATTCATCCAGCGGTAGAAGGCCATCTCCTGGGGGGTGCGGCCGGTTGACCAGTGCCACCAAGCGGCCTTGTCCTTGGACGGAGAGCGCCCGCTGGCACCCAGGGCGTCGGATGTCAGGAGCAGCGCCGCGGCGAGCGTCAGCACAACCAATACATGGCGCCCCGCGCGGTTGATCATCGAGCGATGGTTCGTTCGCATGTCATGCTCCTTTCAGGCATCCACCACTGAGGCGGACTCAAGAATGTTCCAACCGATGTCCCGAAAGGCCGGGAATCGCCCCATCGTCCCGGCGATGGTGCGCACCTCTTCACGGTCGAGCACCCAGGGTTCGTCGCTCGACTGCGCCTCCAGCTTGCGCCGCCGCAGATGCTCAAGAGTGAAGGCCCGCTCGCGCAGCGACCAGTTGTCCAGCCGCTCGGCGATCTCCGCGGCTTTGTTGCTGAACACTGCCAGGAACTGCTGGGTTCTTGGCGCGGTGGGTTCGCGCAAAGCGATGTTGCAGCCGAAGATGGCCCACCATCCCCAGCTCTCCAGCCGATCACCGGCTGGCGCTGCGGCGACATCCACCACGCTGCCGAGTCCTTCAGCAATCGCCTCCAGCGCCGAATTGCTCTGGCGAATGCCGAGGACAGTCTCGACTTCGATGATCGCTCCGCGGCATGTGTTGGCCAAGCCGAGGTACGAGTCATCGTTCCAGCGTTCGGCCAGGGTGGTGTAACCGGCCAGCGCCGCGCAGAGATCCTCGCGGGCCCGCGAGGCGTGCGTTGCCGCCCCTTCAGGGTCACTCTCGATCATGCGCCGATGCGTGCTGCCGCGCACATAAAAGGAGAACGCCTCGGCCACATCCTCAAGCCGATTGCCCGGCCGCGCGGCGGCGAAGCGGCGGATGATGGAATCTGCGGTGGCCCGGGCTTCAACCAGATGCCACAGCGCGTAGTGCGCGTTGGCCAGATTGACTTCCAGCATCAGGCGGAGGTCCGAGGGCAATCCCGGTTCGGCCAACCCGGTCTGAACCGCGACGAGCGCCTTCGAGTAGCGGCCCAGCGCATCCCATCCGCCCGCCAGACGGTTGGCAGCCAGCCCGCGGCCGCGCGCATCGGGCGCCACGGCAGCCATCTGCAATGCGGTGCGAATCAGTCCAGGCCAATCACCAGCGCGATGGCAGCCCCGGGCCGTCATGTCCAGCGACTCGAAGGTGATCTCACCTTCAGCCTCCTGGCCGATGTCCTTGCCGCTGTTCCCGGGCCAGACCGCCTCGGCCACTTCACCCACCGACCAGTCGAGCGCCTCGGCGAGGGCCACGACCAGATCAAGCTTCGGATTTCCGCTGTCGGGAACGACCTTGTTGAATTCGCGGCCCAGCGCCCGCGAGGCGTCGGCCCTCGTCCAACCCCGGTAGACCTGCGCCAGCTGCACGATGCGTCGCAGACGATCGCGTCGGGCAGAGTCCTCTTCCATTATGCCGCCCATGAGGATGTCTCCTTCTGCTGGCGAGTGGCCAGTTGAGAAGGGAAGTGCCCCGATGCCCGCGTGGCTTTCGACAATCTGCGAATCGCTCGCTCGATAAACTCGGCGCATGGATCCGGACCGACCAGCCGACAATCCTCCGGCGCTGGCCACTACCGCCCGTGGTGGTGCCGCCGCGCGCAACGGTCTGCTGCTTGTGCTTGCCGGACCATCGGGCGTGGGAAAGACATCCATCGCTCACGCGTTGCTGCGCCGGTTTTCGGGGGTGTTCAGCGTGTCGGCTACTACCCGCGCTGCCGGACCGGGCGAGAGAGAAGGCGTTGACTACACCTTCGTCGATCGCGGGACCTTCCAGCGCTGGATCGACGAGGACCGCTTTCTGGAAACCGCTCTGGTCTACGGCCGTGACTACTACGGCACGCTGCGTGAGCCGGTAGACCGCGCGCTGGCCGATGGCAAACTGGTGATCCTCGACATTGATGTGCAAGGCGCGGCGGAGGTCCGCCGAAGGATGCCAGGGATGCTCGGGGTGTTCATCCTGCCGCCATCGGACGAAGAACTGCTGCGGCGGCTGCGCTCGAGGGCCCGCGAGAGTGAAGAGCAGATCGCGCGCCGGTTTGCGCAGGCCCATCAAGAGACGGCGCGGGCGCGACAGGGCGGAATTTTCGACGCGCTCATCGTCAACACCACATTGGACGGGGCCATCGCTGAGGTGGCTGGGCTGATCGCTGCGCGGATGGGGACGCCAGCATGACAGTCACTTCGGACCACGCCTGGGTGCAGCGGCTCGGCGGATGCCTGATCGTGTTTGACGGGCCCGACGGCTGCGGCAAGAGCACTCAGATTGCCCGGTTGAGCGAGTTCTGCCACGGCGCGGGATTGGTGGTGGCACTGGTTCGCGAGCCGGGCGGCACGGCAGTGGGGGAGCGCATTCGGCAGGTGCTGCTCGACCCGGTGCACGCCGAGATGACCCTGCGTGCCGAGATGTTGCTCTACATGGCCAGCCGGGCGCAATTGGTTGAGGAGAGGATTCTGCCCGCGCGCTCCCGCGGCGAGTTGGTGCTGGCTGATCGCTTCGTCAGTTCAACGCTGGCATATCAAGGCACAGCTGGCGGCCTGGCGCCCGAGGCTATTCGCGCCGTGGCCCAGATCGCGGTGGGCGATTGCCGAGTCGACTTGATGGTGCTGCTAGATGTTGACACCGACACCGCCATGAGCCGCGTCGGCAAGGAGCGCGACCGCATGGAGCAGAAGGATCGCGCCTTTCACGCCCGGGTGCGCGAGGGATATCTGGCACAGGCGCGAGACAATCCGGCCGGAACGCTGGTGGTGGATGCTTCGCGCGGGCCGGATTCGGTGTTTGCCGAGATTTGTGCCGGACTGCGGGCGCGGCTGGCGCCCAGATAGCGTGGTGCGATTCAGTCGGGGGTTTCAACCACGGCTGGCGCACCGAGGATCGCCGAACCGATGCGCACCAGATTGGCGCCGCACTCCACGGCCAGTTCGAAATCGTTGGACATGCCCATGGAAAGCAGGTCGAAGCGTTCGCCGCCGGCTCCGGAGCGCCGCACATCCTCCAGCAGTTCGCGGCAGCGCTCGAAGATGCCACGGCACTCCGCTTCGCTGGACTTCAACGGCGCCATGCACATCAGCCCGCGCGGCCGGACATTCACCATGGTGTCGATCTGCGCGACGATGTGACGCACCGCTGGCGGTGAAATGCCAGCCTTGGATTCCTCACCGCTGACATTCACCTCAACGAGCACATCCACCGGCTCTTCGCGCTTGGTGGCGCAGGATTCGATTTCCTCCGCCAGACGCATGCTGTCTACCGAGTGGATCAGCCGAGAGTGCTCCACCGCCTTCTTCACCTTGTTGCGCTGCAGACGGCCAATCATGTGCCAGCGCACGACGCCCGGGGTCCCCTGCAACTCGCGGCGGCGCTCCAGGAACTCGGCTATCTGCGCGGCGCGCTGCACCATCTGCTGCACGCGGTTCTCACCGAAGTCGACCTGTCCGAGTCCAACCAGTTCACGCACCTGCTCCAGACTGGCGGTCTTGCTGACCACCACCAGAGCCACGCTCTCCGGAGAACGGCCACTGCGTCGGGCGGCGGCGGCGATCTGGCCCTTCACTTTTTCATAGCGCTCGCGCAGCGCCGCACCGATTGCTGGAAGTGGTCCGCCCTCGGTGCTGGCTGCTGCGGCTGACATCCTTGCGTCCGCGGTCACGACTGGTGCACGGTACTTGCGCCCGGGCTGCGGGGCAATGAGTGGCCCGCCACACGGGAGTATTCTCGCGCCGTGTCCCGGCCGCGAACTTCGCCAGTGGTGCTCATCATTCGCGATGGCTGGGGGCGCAACCCCCACCCTTCGCACGACTTGTTCAACGCCGTGAAACTGGCCCGCACCCCGGTGGCGGACATGCTGGAGCGCGACTGGCCAACGGTGCTCATCCGTACTAGCGGTGAAGATGTTGGCCTGCCGATCGGGCCAGACGGCCCGGTCATGGGCAACAGCGAGGTCGGCCACCAGAACATCGGTGCCGGGCGAATTGTTGATCAGGAACTCATGCGGATCACACGGGCGATTCGCTGTGGCGAGTTCGCCGCCAACCCGGTGCTGGCTGAGGCGCTGGATCGGGCCACGAAACGCGGCGCCAGCCTGCACTTCATGGGCCTCCTCAGCGACGGGCAGGTGCACAGCGACCTAGCCCACCTCGATGCGCTGCTGGCGCTGGCCCGTGAGCGCGGCGTGCCCAAGGAGCGGGTGTTCGTGCACGCCTTTATGGACGGACGCGACACACCGCCCGATGCTGGCGCGCGCTACATCGATCATCTGGAATGCACGCTGGCCGCCACTGGCGGGCGCATCGCCACCATCTCTGGGCGCTACTGGGCGATGGACCGCGACCATCGCTGGGATCGGGTCGAGAAGGCGTGGCAGGTGCTGGTGCGGCCGAGCGCCACTGCGCCTCAGCGCGCGGGCGATGCGATGCGCCACGCCTATGCCAACCCGGTTGGTGCCACTCGGTGCGGCGACGAGTTCATCTTGCCGGTGCGACTGCTGCCAAGCGAGGGGGTGATCTCCAGCGGCGACAGCGTGGTGTTCTTCAACTTCCGCGGAGATCGGCCGCGGGAGTTGTGCAAGGCGTTCGTGTTAGATGAGACCGCCTTCCGCGCCCTGCCCCGGGGCGGATTCGCGCGCGGTGCGGTGCCGGACAGCTTGTTCTTCGCCACCATGGCTAACTACGAGGCTGGGCTGCCGGTGCGGGTGATCTTCGAGCGACCAGCCAAGATGGAGTCGATCCTCGGAGATGTCGTCTCGCGCGCCGGTCTGGCCCAGTTGCGCTGCGCGGAGACTGAGAAATTCCCGCATGTCACCTTCTTCTTCAACGACTACCGCGAGGTGCCCTTTGCGTTGGAGACGCGCGAACTGGTCCCCAGCCCCACCGATGTGCCCACCTATGACTTGAAGCCGGAAATGAGTGCGGCTGGCGTTTGCGCGCGCGTTCTGGAGCATCTGGACTCCGCTGATTGCGAACCGCTCATCGTGGTGAACTTTGCCAACGGCGACATGGTCGGGCACACCGGCAGCCTTCTGGCGGCCATCACTGCGTGCGAAGTGGTCGATGAGTGCGTGGGGCGCGTGCTTGCGGCGGTCGCGCGCCGCGGCGGTGCGGCGATCATCACCGCCGACCACGGCACCGCTGAACAGATGAAAGACCCGCGCACCGGTGCCCCGCACACCGCGCACACTAACTACGACGTGCCGCTGAGTGTCTTTGGGAAGTCTGCCGCTGGCGAATCGCTCCAAGCCGTGCGCCTGCGCGAAGGTGGACGACTAGCCGACATCGCCCCGACCATTCTCAGTCTGATGAATCTTCCGGTGCCTCCGGCGATGAGCGGCCGCTGCCTCGTGGAGTGACCGCCCCCTTCTCGGTCTGCTTGCGGGCCCGGAACAGCAGACGAATTGGCACTTCAGAAAATGGCAACTCGTCGCGCAGGCGGTTCACCAAGTAGCGCTCGTAAGCCCCCTCGAACAACTCCGGATCGTTCACCACCATGGCGATGGTCGGCGGGTGAACGGCGATCTGGCTGATGTAATAAATCTTGGCGCGGGTGCCGAGCTTGGAACTCGGCCCGCGATCCTCAAGGATGGTCCGCACGGTGCTGTTCAATCGGCCGGTGCCTTCGCGGTGGCCCGCCTGCGTGTGCAGGTTGAAGGCCATGTGCACCAGTTCGGATAGCCCCTCGTTGCGCAGCGCGCTCACGCAGACCACCGGCGCATAGGAAAGTTCCGGCAACTCCTGCGTGAGGTACTTGAGGAACTCCTGCCCGCGCGCGGAAGCCGACAGCAGATCCCACTTGTTCAGGGCAATCACTGTCGGTTTGAAAGCCTCGGTGAGCTGACCGGCCAGATGCTTCTCCACCTGAGAGACCCGCTCCACCGAATCCAGCAGCAGCACGCAGACATCAGCCCGGGCGATGGCCGCGCTGGTGCGATCGTTTGAGTAGTACTCAACATCGTCGGCCCAAGCCTTGCGCTTGCGCACCCCGGCGGTATCGATGGCGACGAAAGCCCGGCCTTCCAGCTCGAAACGCACATCGACTGCGTCGCGGGTGGTCCCGGCGATTTCGCTGACGATGACTCGCTCTTGACCGGCCAGCGCATTCACCAGACTGCTCTTGCCAGCATTGCGGCGGCCGACAATCGCCACCTTCATTTCGGCATT
>SYPI01000027.1 GCA_005804005.1 Planctomycetia bacterium | reverse complement strand
GTGGCGCCGCCCCCACCTGTTCCGCGCGATCCGCCCCCACCCCCACCACCACCCGCACCGATCATTCCCACCGAGTACGGCGGGCCACGGCCCCTCGGGCTGTTGGGAAACAAGGTGCTCTTTGGAGATGGCGTGCTGCTCGCCCGCGGCCAGCAGAGCGCCGGAGTGATGGTTCTGGAGATCCAGGCGCCATACTCGGTTCGGCTCGGGCACGCCGGTGGGGAGTACGACGTCGCCATCTACACCCGAGCCGATCTCACCAAACTCGCCGAACAGACCCCACCCCGGGCATTCCCAGGCATCACCCCGGCGACCGGGGTCCCGGCCCAGGGCCGTGGAACGCCATCCCCAGGCGCTTCAGGCGGGCGGACGGAGGGGGGCCAGGACCCGCAGCCGGGCTCAATCACCCAGGAGCAGGTGGACCAGATGGATAGGCGTCAGGCCCAGCAGGCGTTGGCGGCGGTCACTCGGGCCAAGAACAACCACCCCGACGAGGCCGCCAAAAAGAAGCTTGAAGAAGAATCTGGCTGGCTGGTCGAGCGGATCAAGGCAGCGAAGTAGCGCAATCTGCCGAAGTGAGAGTCGTTCTCCCTTCGTCCCGGTATTCGGTCAGGAGCACCCAGATATGGATCCCACCCTCTTCCTCGCAGCGCTGCTCGCTACAGCATCCCCACTAGCGCAGGATGCCGGCGGCGCTCCGCCGCCTGAACCCGCGCCTGCACCTGCGCCTGAACCCGCGCCTGAACCCGCGCCTGCACCTGAGCCTGAACCCGCGCCTGCACCTGCGCCTGAACCTGCGCCTGAACCTGCGCAAGGGGCGGAACCCGCGCCTGCGGAGGAACCCGTACCGGCAGCCGAGCCCACACCCACAGCGGTGATTGACACCAACAACGCACAGCCGCAAGCGCTTGTGACGCTTGAAGCCCCACTTGGTCAAGACGCTTCGACCAAGCCCATTCGCGTCTTCCGCGGCGACCGCACTCCGGCCAGTGACCCGAATGAACTGGTCAGCATCAACTTCCGCGATGTGAATGTTGAGTCGCTCTTCCCCTTCATCGTGGAGTGCACCGGCAAGACGCTCATCCCGCGTGCCGCGCAGGTGCGCAGTCAACTCATCACCGTTATCTCCGAGACGCCGGTGTCGCGCCAGCGCGCCCTAGAGTTGATCTTTCAGGCGCTGCGGCTGAACGGCATCGGCGTGGTCGAAACCGAAGACATTGTGATGATCGACATCATCACCGAGATCACCAAGCTTCAGCCTGCGGTGGTGCTCGGGCCCGATGTCGATGTCCGCACCATGGCCGACAGTGGCCAGATTGTCATAAAGGTGTTCCGCATCCAGCACACCAAGGCGCAGGGGGTGTTCGATCGACTCTCCACCAGCCTGCCCGACTACGCCAAACTGGATGTAGACAACAATTCCAACCAGATCGTGCTGGAAGGCGACGCCGGTCTGGCCAAGCGCTGCCAGCGGATCATTGATCTCCTCGATGTGCCCCCGTATGTCGATCTGGCCACCGAGACATTCCGGCTGGAATACACCGATGCCGCGCTGGTTGCCGACAACATTTCCACACTCTTCGGCAGCGGACGGGCCAGTGGCGGTGCCTCCCGCGGCGGCAATCAGGCCCAGCGGGGCAATCGCGCTCAGCCGCAGCAGGGCGGCTCGGGCGAGGCCCCGCCGGCTGGGACCAGCGAACAGCTGGTGGTCACAGTACAGCCCGCCTCAAACTCGATAACCGTACGCGCCGAACCCGACATCATGGAACAGATCCGTGGCCTGGTGCTCAGCGAGTGGGACATCCCAATCAACATCGATGGCGACCCATTTCGCGTCTACGACCTGAAGTACACCGATCCGCTGAAGGTGCGCGATGTCCTCTCGGCGCTCCTGGAGGCTGGTGGCGGCGGTTCGTCGCGCTCCAACCGCGGGGGCTCAAATCGGGTGGTCATTCAGGGCGGCGGCGGGGACAGCGCCTCGGCCGATGCGGCGGTGGCCAACATCTTCCGCATCGAGGCCTACCCGGATTCGAACCGACTGATCGTGGTCACCAAGACCCCGGACAACTTCATCTGGCTCGACGATGTGGTGCAGAAGCTTGACCAGCCGCTGGAGGTTGGCCTGCCGTCGAGTGTGCCGCTCAAGTATCAGAACTGCGTCGAGATGGCTGAGATGCTCAACGCCCTGCTGGCCGACTCCGGCTCCGAGGCGTCGATCGCCCGGCCGGAGGAGGGACTCGGTGGCATCGACTTCGAGGCCGCAGGCGGCGGCACCGGTGACACATCCGGCGGCACGGCCCCCGAAGATCGAGCCACTCAGGAGATGACGTTCCCGTGGCAGAGCGGCCGCGGGGCTGGTGCCGAGGAGCGGTCCGAGGTGAGCGCGCTGGTCGGCAAGGCCCGCGTGGTGCCTAACGCCACGCAGAACTCGTTGCTGATTCTGGCCCCGCCGGAGATCGAGCAGGCCATCAAGTCGGTCATCGAAGACATGGACCGGCCTGGGCGGCAGGTCATGATCAACGCCGTGCTGGCTGAGGTGGAACTCGGCGAGCAATTCAATCTCGGCCTGAAGTTCGGCCCCGACGGCACCGTCATCCCGGCCAACACCAACAACGCCGTGGTAATCGGCACCAACGTGGACGGCCTCCGGGACACCGACTTCCCGCAGGATTTCAATGCCTTCCTCTTCGACTTCGGTGTGGATGCCACGGTCGTGCTGCAGGCCCTCGACCAGGACACCAGCGTGCGCATTCTGCAGCAGCCGCGGGTGTTCACCAGCGACAACAAGGAAGCGGTCTTCTTCCAGGGACAGGACATCCCCTTCCAAGCCTCGCAGTCGCAGGGCTCAACTACCGGCGGCTCGACCGTGGCCAACTTCGAGCAGATCGCCGTGGGTATCGGGCTGAATGTCCGGCCGCGAATCACCGCCGACGGTAATGTCGCCATGGACATTGAGATTCTCCTCTCCAACCGCAATGTGGCCACGCCGACTGGCGTTGGGGGCAATCCGGTCATCGACCGCCGCCAGACCAACACCACCATCACCATCAAGGACGGACAGACCATCCTGATCTCCGGCATCCGTCTGGAGAATGAGTCCAACGAGAAGACCAAGGTGCCCCTGTTGGGGGACATCCCAGTCCTCGACCTGATCTTCGGCAGCACCGAGAATGTCACCAGCGTCCGCGAACTGCTCATATTCGTGCAGCCGACGGTGGTCAACAATCCTGACGACAACGACCGAAACTTCAACATCGACGAGTTGGAGCGGCTGAAGGCCCTGACTCAACCGATGGACGACGCCGTGAAGGATCTCGAGCGGCGCAGAGATCTGGTCAACCCCCCGCATCCATCCCCGGAGGAGCCGACCAGCGAACC
Organism: Planctomycetia bacterium; assembly: GCA_005804005.1. Classification (GTDB taxonomy): domain Bacteria; phylum Planctomycetota; class Phycisphaerae; order Phycisphaerales; family SM1A02; genus SYPI01. The sequence continues at coordinate 1,448 of SYPI01000027.1, read as the reverse complement.
GCTCAACCCGATCCGACCGTCCGGTGATCCGGCGCAGAATGCCGCCACGGGTGGAATCGTCCCTCGCAACAATCCCATCCACCCGGAGACTCCCCTGCCGCCGCCGCCGACTGCGCCAGCTCCCGCTCCGCCGGCACCGGAAGAGCCCGTAGGCACCCCTCCGTGACAAGCGCGGCCGGGTTCGCGGCGCGAACTGCTCTGGCGGTAGTTTTCCTCGCCGGATGCCGTACCCCAACCGGTCCAACGACGCGCCCCGCCGCCGGCCAAACCGCGCCCAGTCTGCCGCTGAGCGCGCGGCAGGTGCGGTTTTCCATCGAGCGACTCGGCAGTGTGGCGCACGACACCTTCACGCCGCCGGTCTGCTCCCCCGACGGTCGCTACATTGCTGTGCAGGTTGAATCGGCTGCCTCGATGGAGTTCCGCATCGGTCTGGCCACGACCTCCCAGAAGCGAACCCAAGCACCGGGAACCAACCATGGCACCGTGGTGGTGTTCGACATCTCCGGCCCCGTGCCGGTCGAGGTGCGAAGGGTCGGACCGGACGTGTTCCTCGGGAGAGAGACCGTCGCCGGTGGGTTTCTGATTCAGGAGGCGAACGGAGACGGCTCAGCCGATCTGGGGGTGCTGCCCTGGAGTGGCGCTGGCGCGGACTGGTTCGCCGCCGACGGTGCCTGGAATGCCTTGACGGCGGCCGGGCCTGATGGATCGATCGCCTGGAGCCGACGCTCCCTCGGCTCAGACACGGTCGACATCGTGGTCCAATCCCCCGACGGCAGCCGCACCACCATCGATGCCCCGCCCGGAGCGGCCCTGCTGGCCCCAACCTTCAGCACCGATGGCTCGCAGTTGGCGTGGCTGCGCTTCAATGATGGCGTCCTGGACTGGACCTGCCGCCGCGTCGAACCGGCCCAGAGTGGGGTCCCGCGGGTTGGTCAGACCGCAGCGGTCACCATAGGTTTGAGCGACCGCGCCACCAGCCGCGCTGCGTTTCAGGCGGTCGTTCCACTGTCCGCAACAGTTCACTGGGGGAAGAGCGAGTTCCTTCTGGCCGACCCCGGGATTGGCCGACTGGTGATCATGCCGGGAATCACCGGCAAGCGGCGACTGCTGCCCCCGGGCACCCGCGCGGCAATTCAACTGACGGACGGCCGCGCGCTGGTACTGCAGGATGGGCGGCTTTCATTGGGCAGAGACTCGTCATCCGACCCCACGGCTTGGACGGTGGTGCTCGATGGAGATTGGGCGCCGCTTCCCCAGTCCAGCGATGGGAGCACGATTCTGTTCCGCGCCGATGGCGCCACCCTTCAGTTGGCGCGACTGCGGATCGAATCTGAGGCTCGATCGTCCTCTTCCTCGTCCACGTCGAACTCATCTTCGTCGTCGTAGTCGTCGTCGCTGGCCTCATCGAGGTCCGGATCGTCCGACTCCTCTTCCTCGTCGTCGTCGTC
>SYPI01000193.1 GCA_005804005.1 Planctomycetia bacterium | reverse complement strand
GGGTCAGGCCGTCCGGGTCAGGGCTTCGCCCTTCTCCAGACGCCGTTCGATTTCCTTGACGATGCCCAGCACGCGCGCGCCGGGCGACTTGACTGCGCCGACCAGATTGCGGGCCGGCGACAGAACGAGAGCGATGACCTTGGCTTGCGCCTCGGCCTTGGTGGGGAACGAGGCCAGGCGCTCGACGCCTTCCTTGCCCGCGAACCAGATGCCTTCGAGGCAGGCGCCCTTGAGGGACAGATTCTCGACATCCTTGGCCCACTTCACCAGATCGCGGGCCACGCCGACCACGCTGTCGGAGCCGTAAACCACGGCGGTCTGGCCGGTCAGTCCGGGGGAGAGGCTCTCCAGCGCCGTCTTGGCGAAGGCCCGCTTAGCCAGCGAGTTCTTGACCACCGTGACGCGCACGGCCTTCTGCCGCAGCCCGAGGCGCAGGCGATTGTTTTCGACGCCATCCACTCCGCGGAGCTCGATCAGCACTGCGCCTTCAACGCCGGCGAAGCGCTTGCGATACTCGGCGACGATCATGTCCTTGATTGGCTTGCTCATGATGGTCTCCTGATCAGACGATTACGAGCACGCTCGGGCTCATGGCAGCCGCGATGGCGCACTTCTTTACGAAGATGCCCTTCACCGAGGCGGGGCGCGCCTTCTGGATCACGGCGATGAAGTGACTGAGATTCTCGGTCAGGGCGTCGTCGGCAAACGACATCTTGCCGATGATGCAGTGAATGTTGCCGCCGTCGTCGTTGCGATACTCGACCTTACCGGCTGAATACTCCTTGACCGCAGTGGCCACATCGGGAGTGACGGTGCCAGCCTTGGGCGAAGGCATCAGGCCCTTGGGACCAAGCACCTTGCCCAGCTTGGACACCACCCGCATCATGTCGGGACTAGCCACGGCAACTTCGAAGTCCATCCAGCCGCCTTCGATCTTGGCAACCAGTTCCTCGGCGCCGGCTTCAACTGCTCCAGCCGCCTTGGCGGCGGCCACCTTGTCGGCGCCGCAGAAGCAGATGACCTTGGCTGACTTGCCGACTCCGCGCGGGAAACTGATTGCGCCGCGCATGGCTTGATCGTTGGCCTTGGGGTCGATTCCCAAGTGCATGACCACATTTACGGTCTGGTCGAACTTCGGCGCCTTGTAAGCCCGCAGCGCTTTGACCGCCTCAGCGGGGGCCAGCGCGACCTTGGCAGCCTTGGCGGCGGCGCTGTAGTTGCCGCGCACCCGCTTGCTGTGCCCGAAGACCTTTTCCTTGGTTACTGTTGCCATGGTCAGGCCTCCACCTCGATACCCATCGAACGCGCCGTGCCGGCCAGGACCTTCATGGCTGCCTCGACGGTCGCTGAGTTCATGTCCTTCATCTTGCCCTCGGCGATCTTGCGCAGAGCGTCCTTGGACACCTTGCCGACCTTCTCCTGATTGGGCTTGCCGGAACCCTTCTCGGCCTTGGCGGCCTCCTTGAGTAGTTCGCTAGCTGGCGAACTCTTGATCTCAAGATCGAATGTGCGGTCGTGGTAGAGGGTCACCACGCAGCCGACGATCCGGCCGTTCAAGGCCCGCGTGGCCTCATTGAATTTGGTGACGAATTGGCCGGGATTGACGCCGTTAGCGCCCAGTACCGGACCCAGTGGCGGGGCCGGAGTGGCCTTGCCGCCGGGGGCCATGATCTTGAAGACTTTGGTGACTTTCTTAGCCATTGGTTCCTACCTCCTACCCAGTCGGCCCTACGCTGGGCGCCGTTCGGCCTGGCGGGCCGGACGCAACTGAGTAGTTCGAGCGGTGCGAAGAGTCGCGCATCATAGCGACTTCGCCCCTTTAAGCAAGCCTTATCCTCTCCGCCATGGCAGGGTCGTCCGACTTCATCAATGAACTCACCTGGCGCGGTCTGATCCATCAGGCCACCACGCAGGGGCTGGCAGAGCACCTCGGTGGGGCACCGCGCACCGCCTACGCCGGCTTTGACCCCACCGCCGATAGCCTGACCGTGGGAAATCTGGTGCCGATCATGATGCTGGCCCACTGGCAGCGCGCCGGACACCGACCGATTGTGCTGCAGGGCGGTGGCACCGGACTCATCGGTGACCCCAGCGGCAAGTCGGCCGAGCGACAACTGCTGTCGCGCGATCAGGTGCGCCACAATGTCGAGCAGCAGCGGACGATTTTCTCCCAGGTGCTGGATCTGGACGCGGGTGGCGCGGCGCGCGGGGAGGTGATGGACAACGCCGATTGGCTGAGTTCCATCGGCTATCTGGAAGTGCTGCGCGACATCGGCAAGCACTTCAGCGTCAATCAGATGATCGCGCGAGATTCAGTGGCCACGCGGCTGGCCACCCGCGAGCAGGGCATCTCCTACACCGAGTTCTCCTACATGATCCTGCAGGCCTACGACTTCCTACACCTGCAGCGCACCCGCGGCTGCACGGTGCAGCTGGGCGGGGCCGACCAGTGGGGCAACATCGTCAGCGGCATCGACTTGATCCGCCGCTGCGTCGGTGCCGATGCCTTCGGTGTGACTGCCCCGCTGGTTACTCGCTCCGATGGCGGCAAGTTTGGCAAGAGTGAATCCGGCGCGGTGTGGCTCTCGGCTGAGCGCACCTCGCCGTATCGCTTCTTTCAGTTCTGGCTGCAGACGGCCGATGCCGACACCGCGGCCTATCTGCGCTGGTTCACTTTCCTCAGCCGCCAGCGGATCGCTGAACTGGAGGGGGAGTTGTCTTCGGCGCCGCAGGCTCGCGCTGCGCAGCGGGCGCTGGCGGCGGCGGTGACTGAGATGTTCCACGGGCCAACGGAGCGCGAGCGCTGTGAGGCGGCGGGTCGGGCGCTCTTCTCAGGCGAGGTGCGCAAGCTCGATGAGGCGCAGGTGCGGCAGATCGCCGCCGACCTGCCGCAGGGAACAGTTTCTCAGGCAGAACTGGCCGGCGAAGGCTTTCCGGTGGTCGATGCCCTGATTCGTTGCCGGCTGGCAAAGTCCAAGCGGGAAGCGCGGGAGTTCCTGACCAGTGGCAGTGTGCTGTTGAACGGGGACTCCGCTGCGGCCGAGAGCCGATTGAGTGCGGGAAATCTGCTGCACGGCCGATTCGCTCTCTTGCGCCGCGGCAAGCGCGAGTGGGCAGCGCTGACTCTTCCAGAGTGATGGTTTTCACGGTCGGGGCGTACCATCACGGCATGTCCATTGCGCCCGAGTCTGCTTCCATCGGGTCGTTCACGGCAGTCTGCGCCGCTAGCGGCCGGACGCTGACCGCCGGCGAACGATGCGTGAGTGCGCTCATGGAGGATGCCGCGGGTGTGTTGCGCCGCGTGGATCTGGCCGCCGATGCCTGGGAGAGTTGGCCTCAGCGCGATGGGGCCATCTGCTACTGGCGGATGCTCGCCCCCACGC
>SYPI01000026.1 GCA_005804005.1 Planctomycetia bacterium | reverse complement strand
GCGGTGCTGCCGCTGCGAATCCAGTGCTGCCCACTGGAGATCAACACCATGTCCAGCACTGCCGGGACGAAGGCCAGAACATAGATGGTTAGGGGCAGGCTGTGCCGCAGCCACACCGCCAGCACTCCGCCTAGCAACACCACCAGCGGCACCGAAGCTGACTGCGCCAGCCGCTGCCACCAGTAGGAGTTCGCCTCGGCGTGCAGGTCCGTCGCTGATTGGCGGTAGGCGGCTGCCAGACGCGGCACATCTGGCCCGGCCGCCGTGTCACCACCCGGATGCGCCGCCAGCCAATCGGTGGCCTCCGGCACCATGACAGCTTCCAGGAGAACCATTTCAGAAAACGCACTGGGAAATCGCACTGCGCCAGTGACACCGGGGCGAAGGCTCGACGCCTCGATGATCTCGGCGGCGTAGCCGAACTCGGGCTGGTGGATTCCGTCGTCGTCGCGAATGCGCAGGCGGCTACGCCGCAGGCTGCTAGCCAGCCCTTCCCGCCATGGTGCGCCGCCCTGCAGTTCGGTGATTCGCACCAAGCCTCCCGGCTTGGAAGGCAAAATTGAACCGTCGGCTCCCGGAGCGCCACCGGTGATTTGGTACTCGCGCTTGCTGGCCAGATCGTGGAATCGAAGGGCGCGGCCCTCACGCAAGGCGGCTTCGGCGGCCTGAGCGGCGGCATCGAGCAGCAGCGCGTCTTCGAGCGCCCGACGGGCCTGCTGCACCCGTGCCGTGGATTCCGGCCGCCGGATCGCCTCATGCAGTTCGGCCCAGGCGAAAGACTTTGGCTCGCGCGGTCGGGCGGTGCCGATTCGTACCGCGTCCGGGCGGGCTTCCGGGACGCGCACGGCGGTGCCATCGCCCTCGCGGATGATGACAGCCTCGCGCAATACCATCTTCATGATGATCGCCCCGTCCACCGGGTGCAGGTCGACCACCGCTTGACGGGCGATGAACTCCGTCTCGATGCCACCGCGGCCATCGCGCTGCAGCGTTGCCACCCGGTCAAGGACCATGCGGTGCGCGGCCCCCGACGGCGGCGCGCCGGGAAGGAGCCGCGCCTCATCCGCGTGCACAATCAGGTCGCCGGCCTGAAACGAGTCTCCAGATTCCAGCCGCCCCACTACCACGCGGGCGGCGTCATTGGCAATCACCAGATGCATGGCATCGAAGAACCGCGGGGCGACTTCGTGCAGCAGCAGGAGACTGCCCAGGCCCAGCACCAGTCCCCCGCCGACCACCGGGGCGAGGATCCGGCGGTAACTCAATCCGGCGACGCTCATGGCCAGCAGCTCGTTGTCGGAGGCGAAGCGATGGAAGACCACGGTGGCAGCGAACCCGGCGGCCAGTGGCGCGGCGAATTGCAGCATGGGGACCGTGGCCAGTCCCATGTACTTGAGCATCCCGGCCGGGCTGAGCAGCCCTTGAGAGACTGGCTGGATAACCGCGCCGAATGCCACCACGCTGACCACCACGGCGGTGGTGATCAGAAACACCTTGGCCAGCTCCAGCAAGTGGTGTCGCCAGAGAATCCAGGGCATCAGCGCAGTCCGTACTCCTTCAGCTTGCGGTAGAGCGTGCGCTCTCCGATGCCGAGCAGGTGGGCGGCCTGTTCGCGGTTTCCAGCAGTCATCGAGAGCGTCTGGCGGATCGCCTCGCGCTCTAGACGATCCAGACCGACGCCGGCCAGACTGCGCAGGTCACCCTGAGCGTCGTCGGCATCGCGTGCCTGGACTTCCTCTGGCACATCGCGCACATCGATGGTCGGGCCGGTGGCCGTGACCACCATGCGGTGGACGACATTCAGCAGTTCGCGGACATTTCCCGGCCAGCGGTAACTGACCATGCGCATCATGGCCGGGCCAGTCACCGGCAGCAGCGGCCGAGCCAACTCGGCGCAGTACTTGCCGACAGCATGGCGTACCAGCACCGGGATGTCATCGCGCCGATCTCGCAAGGGCGGAATCTGGATCTCCACGCCGCGCAGGCGGAAGTACAGGTCTTCACGAAAGCGCCCGTCGGTGCAGGCGGCCTTCAGGTCGCGGTTGGTGGCGCTGACAAAGCGCACATCGACATGGCGGGTGTCGTTGCTGCCCAGGCGCACCAGATCGCCAGTCTCCAGTACCCGCAGCAGCTTGGGTTGCATGGAGAGCGGCATGTCACCGATCTCATCGAGGAAGATCGTGCCGCGATCGCCGTACTCGAACACACCCTCGCGGTCCCGGTCGGCGCCGGTGAAGGCGCCACGCATGTGGCCGAACAGCTGGTCTTCTAGCAGGCTCTCCGCCTGCCCAGCGGCATTGAAGGTGACATAGCGGCGATCGGCGCGACGGGAGTGTTTGTGCAGAGCGGCCGCCACCAGTTCCTTGCCGGTGCCGCTCTCTCCGCGCACCAGCACGGGAATATTGCTCGGTGCCACCCGCTTGATGGTGTCGATCACTTCGCGGATCGCGCCTGAGACACCGACGATCCCTTCGAAGCCGAAGGCCGCCTCCACCTGATCCTGCAGAGTATTGATGTGGTGCCGCTGACCTACCGAGTCGGCGGCCCGCTGTACGAGATTGCGAAAGACGATCAGGTCTAAGGGCTTCTCGATGAAGTCGTAGGCCCCCCCCTGCAGCGCCGCCTTGGCGGTGGGAACATCGCCGTGAGCGGTCACCATGATGACTTCTGCATCGGGCTGGTGCTCTTGGGCCAGTTTCAGCACTTCCAGACCCGCGGTGGCGTGCTCCATAACCAGATCGGTGATGACCAGATCGAACCCGCCGTGCTTGAGTTCCTCGGCCGCCTCAGCCAATGAATGCACCACTGTGCAGATGTGGCCCGGCTTGCGCAGGGCATCGGCCATGATCTTGGCGTGCTCCCGCTCGTCATCAACCACCAGAATCTGGGCTCGCGCCGCCTCTCGCTCCGCTGCCATGCGGAGGGATTGTAGGGAACCCGAGGCGCAGCGCGACCGGCGCTCGAGCTCCACCCGGACGGTCGGCCAATCCACGCTGTCGGTTTCCGGCCAGCTTTCGCGCCCGGCGAGCTCGATTGTGCCGATGAAGGACGGCCATGGATGAACTCGCCCGGGAGACTGAACTTCGCTTGGCTACACTCCAAGCCACGGACCCGCAGGACGCGGACTCGATGACCCAACCCAACGCAAGGATGCAACCAAGAGCAGACTCGTCGCCCCAGCCGGGCGCGGCGCACCCGCTTCACGGTCGGCATGTCTGGATGATCGGCATAGGCGGCAGCGGCATGAGCGGCTTGGCATTTCTGCTGGCCCAGCGCGGGGCGCACTGTTCCGGGACCGACGCTGAACCGAGCGCCCTGACCGATGCCCTCAACGCGGCGGGTATCGCCTGCTCCTGTGGGGAACTGGGGCCGCTCGCGGCAACCACCGAACTGGTCATCCGCTCCGCGGCGGTGAAGG
>SYPI01000192.1 GCA_005804005.1 Planctomycetia bacterium | reverse complement strand
GAGTCTTCGATCACCTCGCCAGCGAGGCTGTCCACGAGGTACATCGAGTCCTGCGGGCGGCGAATCTGGCCGGTGGTCCGCCAGCTGCCGCCAGCGCTGGCACGCGAGTCGAAGAAGTTGTTGGCGGCGAAGTAGCCGGGCTGGCCGATTTCCATGTCAGTCGCCCCACCACCGAAGGGCTTGCACTCATCGGGGATGTTGTTGCGCCGGAAGGTCTTGCTCATGGCCACGCCTGAGCGCAGTGGCGACTGGTCGTATCCGGGCTGGGCCTCGTAGACGAAGCGATCCGGGCTGTCATAGCGATAGGTGTTGATCGTGCCATCCATCAGCGGCATCGGACCCAGTTTCTGCGTGGTCCAGAGGATGTCAGCCCAGGTGCCCTGATTGGCGCCGCCGAGGCGCGGCGTGCCCTCGATTGGGTCGGCCGAGCGCGTCTTGCCCGGGTATGGCGAGGTGGTGAAATCAAAGAGGCTCGGAACGATGAACTCGCGGTTGTCGGAGGAATACGCCTGCATCAGCGTGAATGTCTGACGCATGTTGTTCTGGCTGGCGGCCCACTCAGCGTTGCGGGCGGCGGTGCCCAGCGCTGGCAGGAGGATGGCCAAGAGGAGGCCGATGATTCCCATCACCGTCAACATCTCGACCAAGGTGAAACCGCGATTGTGGCGTTGTGGCTGCACGAAGCTTCCTTCCCATGAGAATACCCCGCCATTCCACGCCTGGTTCCCCTTTTGGTGTCCCGACCGCCCGCGTCGGGTGAAGAATGCATGAACGCAATGACGCAAGGCCAATCGATCACCGCACTGACCATGGCGCTGGTTGGCGCGACACTCGCGGCCGCCGACGCTCCGGTGGTGATGACCACCTTCACCCACATGGAGGGGTCGTTCCAGTACCCCAGCCTGGCCGCATTTCAGGCCCACGCCTCCAAGCTCCGCGCGGCCATGAGCCTGTTCGAGGAGTACGGGGCGCGCATGACTATCGAGACGGAGAAGTCATTCGCCAACGCCTGCTCCACATATGGAGACAACGTGCTGGCCGAGGCGGTGGCTCGCGGGCACGGGGTGGGGACGCACTGCGATTTCGGGATGAATTCAGCGCCTACGACCCCGGAGCTGTACGCCCTGAACTTCCTCGCCAACCGCGCCCCGGTGGATGCGCTGGTGGGACCCACCAACAACCGCCACTGCTCCGGCGGGATGGGCGAGAGCGACTGGATCCAGGCCGCCTCGATTGCCGGCTTCGCCTTCCGTTCGGAAGCCGTGGCGCTCGGATACCTGAGCATGCCGATGGAAGTACGGCCGCCGGGCTGGACCAACCAATACATCCGCACGGTGGTGTCCCATGAACCTTGCCCGCTGGACTTGGCTGATCGCTTGAAGCCGCGGCGGCTGGCAAATGCCCTCAACTGGGACGCCGATCCGGGTGCCGCCCATGTGCTCATCGGTGGTGGGCTGGGCCGCATCGACATCTTTGAGGAGTCGGCCAATGGCTCACCGGTGGGCCAGAACCCGCCATTCACTCAGCAGGATGTTGATCTCTTCTTCGCCGCAGTTGATGAGGCGCTGCTGGTCCGCGACCAGACTCACTTCGCCAAGGTGCTGGTGCACTTCGCCATCGGGGCTCTGGATGCCGCCGACGAGTTCCGCATCAGGCAGGTGCTTGGTGGCTTGCGGACCAGTTATGTGATTCCCGGCATGATGGTCTGGGGCACTCAGGGTCAGGCCTACGACGCGTTCGTGCAGTGGGAATCCGGAGAACCGAGCGATCTCGATGGCAACGGTCTAGTCGACGGGGCCGATCTGGCTGGGCTGCTGGCGCGCTGGGGCTATGGCACCGGAATCGGCGACATCAACTTCGATGGAGTCGTCGACGGGGCCGACCTGGGGCAGATGCTGGCGGACTGGTCGCCGTAGCCTGTTGACTGTGGACATTCGCCTAGCAACCGAGCCCGACCTGCCGGGGATCTTCTTCATCTATGACCGGGAGGTCCGCGAGGGCGTGGCCACCTTCGATACTGAGGTCAAGACGGCGGCCGAGCGCCAGCAGTGGTTTGCCGATCACCGACTGCCGCGGCATCCGCTGATTGTGGCCCTCGAGGCAGATGAGATTGTCGGCTGGGGTTCGCTCTCGCCGTGGAGCGCCCGATGCGCATACATCCGCACCGCCGAGAACAGCGTCTATGTGCGCGCCGGTTGCCAAGGGCGCGGCATCGGCAAGGCGCTGCTGGCCGATCTTCTCGAGCGGGGGCGCGCCGCCGGGCTGGGGGTCATCGCCGCGCGCATCGTCGAGGGCAATCCAGCCAGCATCCGGCTGCACGAGGCGTTCGGCTTCGAGACTGTCGGCGTGATGCGGCGCGTTGGCGAGAAGTTCGGCCGCATCCTTGATGTGCGCATCATGCAGCGTCGGATGGATGGCCCGGCCAACTGACTCAGGCCATATTCAGGGTCATCAGGAACTCAGCGTTGGACTTGGTCTTGCCCAGTCGGCTGCGCAGCAGTTCCATCGCCTCCACCACATTCATGTCGCTGACCACCTTGCGCAGGCGCACGATCAAATCGTGTTCCTTGGGGTCCAGCAGCAGTTCCTCGCGGCGGGTGCCGCTGGCGCCGATGTTGATCGCCGGCCAGATGCGCTTCTCCACCAGTTTGCGGTCCAAGTGCAGCTCGCTGTTGCCGGTGCCCTTGAACTCCTCG
>SYPI01000025.1 GCA_005804005.1 Planctomycetia bacterium | reverse complement strand
GCCCCCGAGGCAACGCTGCGGCGCGACTTGACCGGGTGGAGCCGATCCTCGGGCGCGTCGATCGCATCGTTGATCGCGTAGGCCCCGCTAGCCAGCAGGCAGAATGCGCCGAAGCCAGCCGCCAGCGCCGAGAGATGGCTCTGCACCAGCGAGCCGTCCGCAGTCGCGCCGGCGGCCCACTGCGCCAGTTGCTCGCGCGCAACTCCGGCGTAATAGAAAATCGCCGGAACGAAAACGAAGATGTTTTTGAGCCAGTCGCCGGGGCGCATCAAACGGAGTGCGGCCAACGGGAAACTGGAGGGATGGTGGGCCGGCGTGTCGTCCAAGAACCCTTCCTCCGAGGCGCATGCCTCCGTGCCCATGCAATCCTACGAAACAGAAGCCAACCCGGCCAACGGCCCTAGAGCAGTTCACTGATCAGGCTGTCGGCCACCATGAGTTGGGAAGGCATTATCCGCAGGCCGGCGGCGTCGGACTGTAGCAACCCTCCCCGGCATAGGCGGTCGATCACTGCGCGGCGCCGGGCGCCGCCGGGCATGGCCAGGAGGCGCTCCAGGTCAGGCGTGTCAAGTCCATCTATCAGCCGCAGACCGAGCATGAACTGTTCGCCAGCGCTGGGCTCGGCCTCCAGGGCTTCGACATCCTGCACCATCGACCACGGACTTGAGTTGAGCCAGTCGGCTAGCCGCGGCACATTCTTCCAGCGCACTCCGCCGGCGTGGCCGCTGGCGCTAGGGCCGAGCGCCAGCCAGTCGGCGTTGCGCCAGTAGAGAAGATTGTGCTGGCAGCGGCGGCCGGGGCGGGCCCAGTTGCTGATTTCGTAGTGTTCGTATCCGCGCTCGGCCAGCATCGCGCGAGTGTGCTCGTACATGCGCCCCTCGGTCACTTCGTCGATCCGCTGAACCTCGCCGCGCGCCAGCCGGGTGGCCAGCGGGGTGTTGGGCTCGTAGACCAACCCATAGCAGGAGATGTGCTGTGGCTCTAGCTCCAGTGCCCGGTTGAGGTCATCCTGCCACTGTTCCAGCCGGGAAGTGGGGACCGCGAAGATGAGATCTAGGTTGATGTTGGTGATCCCGGCGCGGCGCAAGATGCCAACCGCACGGGCGACCGAGGCCGGATCGTGGTGGCGCTCGAGGGCGACCAGCAGCGAGGGCTGAAACGACTGGCAGCCGATGCTGATCCGATTCACGCCGCAGCGAACCAAGATGGCGGCGATCTCATCGGTGACCGTCTCGGGGTTCGCTTCAACGCTGAACTCTCCGCTGGGGCCCAGTTGCGCCAGCCCGGCGATCGCCAAGAGTGCCCGCTCCAGATCGGCCGGCGGAAGCATTGTGGGAGTACCGCCGCCGACAAAGATGGTCTCCAGCGGACGGCGCACCCGAGGGCGCAGCGCGGCGCACTCGGCCAGAAGCCGATCCGTGTAGGCAGCGCCGCGGTCCTCGCGGTCGACGAAGGAATAGAAGTCGCAGTAGTGGCACTTGTGCCTACAGAACGGCACATGGGCGTACAGCCCGCGCCAGTTGGCGAGCGACCATGGGATGACTGCATCAGCGCGGGCACTAGCCGCGCGATTCGCTGCGGCGGGCGGTTGCCCGGCGATGGAAAGAGTCAGGTCAGTCACGCGGGAAGCCTACGCCGCTCGGGCGCCCTCTCGCGCCTCTATGGGCTCCCCTCCCCTCACGCTGCGGTCAAACAGCGGAATCTTCCCCCCGTTTGGACCGCTGAGTGAGCCTCGCGAGGCTGCGCTCGCGCGGATGCCAGCAGCACTCCCCTGCTAGGATCGGCCCGTGAGTTTTCCACACAGCAATCGCGATACGGGTAACACCGCCGTTGTCGGCCTGCAATGGGGCGACGAGGGCAAGGGCAAGATCGTCGATGTGCTCACCGCGGGCCACGATGTCATCGTTCGCTACAACGGCGGGGCCAATGCCGGGCACACCGTGGTGGTTGGTTCCGAGCGTTACGCGCTACACCTGATCCCCTCGGGCATCCTCTACCCCGACAAAACCTGCGTGATCGGCAACGGCGTGGTGGTCGACCCGGAGAAGTTGCTGGAGGAAGCCGAGGGGCTTCGCGCTCGCGGCGTGGCCGTGGGCGGCAATCTGCGGTTGAGCGATCGCGCCCATGTGGTGCTGCCGTATCACAAGGAACAAGACGCCGCGCTGGAGGATTACCTGGCGACCAAGACCGCTGGCGACCGCGGCACGCTGGCCATTGGCACTACGCGTCGTGGCATCGGCCCGGCCTATGCCGACAAGGTGCAGCGTTCTACAGCCATTCGCATCGGCGACCTGCTCGACCGCAACTACCTGCGCGAGCGGTTGCGGGTGATTTGCCGCCTGCGAACGGCGGAACTGCAGGCGCTGGGCGTTTCGGCCGCGCCGCTGGACGCCGATGCCTTGGCGGAGCGGTTCGCCGACTTGGGAGACCGACTGCGACCGCATGTGGTCGACAGTGTGTACTTCCTGCACGACTGCCAGAAGGAAGGCCGCCGCATCCTGTTCGAAGGTGCCAACGCCTGTCTGTTGGACATCGACCACGGCACATATCCGTATGTCACCAGTTCCAACTGCTCGACCGCTGGCATCCACTCCGGAACTGGCGTGCCGGGTACGAACATCGCGCGGGTGCTGGGCATTATGAAGGCGTATTCGACTCGGGTCGGTGCTGGTCCGTTCCCGACTGAACTCAACAATGAACTCGGCGCGCGGATCCGCGAGCGGGGCCGCGAGTTTGGCACTACTACGGGGCGGCCGCGCCGCTGCGGCTGGCTGGACTTGGTGGCGGTGAAGTATTCGGCCATGGTCTGCGGTGCTACCGGGATCGCCTGCACGCTGTTCGATGTGCTCACCGGCTTTGACGAACTGCGCATTTGCACGGCGTATCGGCTGGCCGATGGCACCACTACCGGTCGCTTCATCCCTGATGCCAAGCGGCTCGAGGGTGTTACGCCGGTGTACGAAACTCTGACCGGCTGGAGCGAGACCATTCGCGATGCCTCCGACCGCGCGGCGCTGCCAGCCGCCGCCCGCGATTACCTCGACCGCATCGAAGCAATCGTGGGGCTGCCGATTGAGATGGTCGGCGTTGGTCCGGAGCGTTCCCAGACGCTGGTGACCGCCTGAGCAATGAGCAGCACTCCCCCGGCTGCGGGACCGCATGTGGCCATCGTGATGGATGGCAACGGCCGCTGGGCGGAGTCGCGCGGCCTGCCGCGCACGGCCGGTCACCTATCCGGGGCCGCGGCGGCGCGCCGCATCGTGGTGGCGGCGGCAGAGATGCGCCTGTCGGCGCTGACGCTCTACTCGTTCTCCAGCGAGAACTGGTCGCGCCCTGAGGAAGAGGTCCGGGCGCTGATGGCCTTGGCTCATGAGCGGCTGATGAACGAGCGCCAGACGATGATCGACAACTCCATCCGCTTCCGGCGCATCGGGCGGCGGGAGGGGCTGCCCGAACCGGTGCTCGAGCAATTGGACGGCTGCGAAGCCGCCACTGCGCACTGCACCGGAATGACCCTCTGTCTAGCCATGAACTACGGCGCCCGCAATGAGATGGTTGACGCGATGCGTCGTCTGGCGAGTCAAGTTCAGGCGGGCGAACTGAGCCCCCAGCAGATCGATAGCGCCACCATCGACGCCGCGCTGGATACCGCTGGCCTACCCGACCCCGACCTGCTCATTCGGACCGCCGGGCAATCACGCCTCTCGAACTTCCTGCTTTGGCAGAGTTCCTACGCCGAATTGCTGGTGACCCCCACGCTTTGGCCCGACTTCACCGCGGCCGACCTGCACGCTGCCTTACGCGAACTTGGCAATCGCCGCCGCACCTTTGGCTCAGTTCCGGCGCCTGTTTCGGGAACCGCCCCGGTCTCGGGCTAGTATTGCTCTCGGGCCGAATGGGGCCCCCGTGCCCCCTATCGCCATGCTGCACTTCCAAGTTGTTCGCGGCATGTCCGCTCCATCCTTCGCCCTCGCCCTGCTCGGAATTGCCGCCCCGGCTGCGGCCCAGTTCGACAGTTTTTTCATCAACGAGATCCGCCTCGCGGACTCGGCCGTCGATGAGGCTGGCACCGAGTCCCCGATGGACCTCCATGAGTATGTGGAGATCCGTGGACCCGGCGGTAGCACCCTGAGCGGGCTGACCTACATCGTCATCGGTGGTCGCACCGACGACCCATCGGGGGTCATCACCTTCGTGGCCGACCTGACCACGACCGATCCGATGAGCATGCCCGGGCAAGGCGTGTTCGCCGTCGCTCCGTTCGGTTCATTGGCGCCGGCGGACTACTTTCTTCCGGCCACCAGCGGCTGGATGGACGAGCGGTACAACCAGACCCACATTTTGGTGCGCGGGTTTGACCCGGACATCGGCGTCAGCGTCGGTTCAGACCTCGACCTGGACAACAATGGTTCCCTCGATGGGATCCTCTGGGACGAACTGCTCGACAGCGTGAGTTTCGTCGGCGCCCCGAACGGTGGGCAGGTCTACAGCGGGGATCTGGTCGGCCCCTGGCGCGACTATCTGGGCACCGACGCCGCGCCGACTTCGATTGCTCCGCACGCCTTCCGCGGCCGTGACAATGCGGCGTGGTTCTTGGGTGTGCTCGAGTATCGCACCACCTCGCCCACCGCACCGCCACAGTCCACCGCAATCACTTCGCCACTGGTCCGTGATCCGCGAACGCGCGACACCTGCGGCACGCTCAACGACACATGCGACTGTAAGTGCGCCGAGGCAACCGTTGACGACCCAATCGTCTGCTGGTCGTGCGCCGGTGATGTGAACTACAACGGCAATGTCGACGGACGCGTCTCGGCGACCAATCCCTTTAGCGTCTCCTGCACGGTAGCCACCGCCGATTCCTGTCTGGCGCGAAAGTACAGTTCCGATTCCACCTGCCGGGACATCGACCGCAACGGCACGGTGAACGCGGCCGATCAGGCCATCATCACTGCGGCGCTGCAAGGGGCGTCTACCTCGGCCTGCGTGGCTCCCGGATCCCCGCCCGCCTGCACAGGTTCACTGCAGAATTGCATGACTCCCAGCACCGCCGGGCTGCCCGGCTGCCGCTGGCCAGCCTGCTGCGCCGCCGTTTGCGCCGAAGACCCTGACTGCTGCAACATCGCCTGGGACTCTGGCTGCTCCACCAATGCCCGCCAGCAGCCCGAGTGCCTCTGGCGCTGCGACCCGTGCGATGCGGCCACAACCTGCGGCGAAAGCACCCACTCCTGCTTTGAGGTGCATGAAGGACCGGGCTGTTCATCGGCCGAGTGCTGCAGCGTGGTCTGCGCCAGTTACCCGCCCTGTTGCCAGTCAGATTGGGATTCGGCCTGCGTAGGACTGGCCCAATTGCTGGTGGGCGGCGGCCCGCTGGGCGGCAACTGCGACACCTGCGATCGCTCCATCGCCGTGGACCAGTGCATCGTGGAGCACCCCAGTCCCGGCTGCAGCAACCCGGCCTGCTGCGCCAGTGTTTGCGCGGTGCTCAACACCTGCTGCACCGTGACCTGGGACGCGGCTTGTGTGCAGGAAGCTGGCGATTCCTGTCTGGACTGCAACTC
>SYPI01000191.1 GCA_005804005.1 Planctomycetia bacterium | reverse complement strand
GCGGCGGCGCTGACGCGTTTCTGCTCAAACATCCATTCCAACGCGCTTCCCGGAGTCTGGGAGTAAGCCGCGCCCCAGGAAGCGTGGCCGACGCCAGTCGGCTCCTGATATCGCGGCGTTGCCCCGGCGGCAGTCAGAGCATCGCGCATGCGCTGCGAGAGAGCAACCGGAACGATTGGGTCATCCGCGCCATGAACAATGAAGAATGGGATGTGGCAGATGCGTTCCGCTGTCTGCGGATCGCCGCCGCCGCAGATAGGAACGACCGCGGCAAAAACTTCCGGCCGGCGCGCGGCCAGATCGAATGAACCGAATCCGCCCATTGAGAGCCCGGTGAGATAGACCCGGTCTGGGTCGATGGGCCTGCCGGCCATCACCTGATCCATCGCCTGGATCACCGCCTGCATCGCCGAAGTCGGCTGCGCGGCGAAGTGCGGGCTCTCTCCATGCGCGCGCCAAGCAGCCAAGTCGATCGCCGCCCACCACTCCTGACTGGGGCACTGCACCGCCAGCACAAAGCAGGGGTGACTTCGCTGGAACTCAGTTTCCGCCGCCGCTCGAACGAAGTGCTTTATCTGCGCCTGATTATCCCGGCCGCGTTCGCCAGCCCCGTGGAGGAACACCACCAGCGGAACTCGCTGGCCCGCGTCCAGCTGATCCGCCGGAGGTTCAACCAGACGAAATGAGTACTCCACCGGCTTGGCCGGTTCACCAGCCTCGACACTCACAGTCCCGGCGCTGATTGCCCCGCCGCGGGGGGGCGCCGATGGCGGATCGTCTCCCGCGCAAAGTATGGCCCCGCAACCGGCAAGAATCAGACCGGCGAGTCTGCGCCGTGCATCCCACATCGGTCAGGTCAGGCCGATGGTCAGCGGCGCTGGCTGCGACCGCGGTTCGTAGTTGGGCTGCACCGCAATGTTCAGCGGCAGTCGATTGCCATCGGGGCCGCGAGGGATGCGATCCTGGTCGATGGTCTTCTGGATGGTCATGATTCCCTCGATCAGCATCTCGGGGCGGGGCGGGCAGCCGGGGATGTAGACATCCACCGGGATGAACTGGTCGATGCCCTGCACCACCGCGTAGGTGTCAAAGACTCCACCCGTGGAAGCGCAGGCCCCCATGCTCACCACCCACTTCGGCTCAGCCATCTGCATGTAAATGCGCTGAAGCACCGGCAGCATCTTCACGCTCACCCGGCCAGCCACAATCAGCAGGTCGGCCTGCCGCGGACTGAAGCGAACCACTTCGGCGCCGAAACGCGCCAGATCGAAGCGGCTGGCCGCGGTGGCCATCAGTTCGATTCCGCAGCAGGCGGTGGCGAATGGCAGCGGCCAGACGCTGGAACGCCGCGCCCAGTTGATGACGCGCTGGAGTTGCGTCGTCAAGATGCTGTCTGCTGGTAGTGAGGTCTCGATGCCCATTGGATTCCAGATCCTAGCAATGCCAGCCCCGCCGCGAAGTCAGGGCGATTGCTTGCCGCGGTAATACTCCCGGGCGCTGGTCCCCTTCGGCGGCGGGCCCCACATGAGTTCGTCTAGCCAGTCCGGCTCGGCATCGGCTCGGTTGGGTTCATAGACATCGACGATCCGATCGGAATCCCCGCCGCCGGTGCCGACCACTCGGCGGTAGCAGCCGCAGAGGGCCAGCAGCGCCAGGAGCGACAGCAGGCCAGCCCGACAGGTGTTCGCCGCTGGCCATTGGCGCCAAGAAGCGAACCTCATGTCAACAAGCCCTCGAGTTGCGCCCGAGTTGCCGCGATCGTGAATAGGCGATCAACGCGCATGAGTGAGAACAGGTCGGCGAGGTGGCTGTTCAGGCCGACCACCACCGGCTTGTAGCCCGCATCGCTGGCCCGATTGCGAATCTCCACGCACATGCCTAGGCCCATGCTGGCCAGTACCTGAACCCCGCTGAGGTCAATCACGAAACAGCGGCCGCGCCCGGGGGCGACGATTCCGGGCAGCACATGCATCAGGATTGCCTGGGCCTCACGCTGATTGACGGCGGGTGCATCAATCCGGACCAGCACATGACCATTCTGATTGCGAATGGTCACGGCGGGGTTGATGTCCATGGGACCGGGGCTCATGATGGTTGCGAGAGGGTAGTCGCAGGAGCGGCCGAAGGGATTGGATGGGCATGCACCAACTGGGCCCGCCGCATCTGAATCACGGAGTCGAGTGTCGGCGGGCCGGAATCCCGGTCGGCCAGATCGAAGGCGGCCTGCAGTGCTTCGGAGGCAGACAACTGCTCGATCGGGCGGGCGGGGGCGTACGCCGGGTGAGTCGCATCCAGACTCACCAGCAGGCCGCGGCGGCGCATCGCGTCGAGCAACTCCGCGCCAAGCGCCTGCGAGGTGCCGCAGGCCCGGGCTACATCTGCTGGCCGTGTTGGCTGACCGGCCGAGAAGCGGTCCCCGATGACCTGTAGTGCGGCGATGGCCCGGGCTGGTTCGAACACCTCGGCCCCGCACCTCGCCCGGGGCACTATGGTGCCATCGCCGAGCGATTGAAGGATGGCGCTGACCTGCAGTCCATAGAGCACGAACAGCCACATCAGGTAGACCCAGAACATGAACAGCGGCACCAGCCCCAGCGCGCCGTAGAGTCGACTCACCGAGAATGCATGTTCGAGATAGGCGCCCAGTGAGCGCTCGCCAATCACCAACAGGATGGCGGCCACCAGCGCTCCGCCCATGGCCGGTCGGGGGCGAACCCGGGCGTTGGGGACGGTGACATACGCCAGATACATCAGCCCCCACGCCGAGCAGAACGAGATCGCCCAGCCGAGCACTTGGGCTGGCAGCGGCACCTCGTCGGTCCACTGGGCGAGGTTGGATAAGCCGCGCAGCGCAACGGGCGCGGCGCCCAAGGCCAGCGGCCCGACCGTCAGCACGAACCAGTAAACGAGCAGGCGACGCATCCACGGTCGTCCACCCGGGGCGCGGTAGATGGCATTGAATGACTCCTCAATGGTGACCATCACCCAGAGCGCAGAGAGCATCACCACCACCAGGCCGATCCAGCCGATCGCAGCCAGATTCAGCCCGGCCGCGTAGGTGACCAGTTCCTCAACCCACTCGCCCAGCCCGATGGGCGAGGCCTGCGCCGCGCCGGATTCCGCCGGAGGGATCACCTGTATCTCTTGAAGCCCCAGCGAGCCGACCAGTGAGGCAACCGTCTCGGGAAACTCATCCCCCAGGGCGGCTTTCAACAGCAGCGTGCCCATTACCAGCACCGGCAGCATGCCGAACAGAGTGCGGAATGCCAACGCCGCGGCCATCACCGGGGCCTGCGTACGGATCAGGTCGCGCAGGGCGAACTTTGCCGCGCGCAGCACGCTGCTCCAGTCCCAAGTGTCGGTGTCGCGCATGTGCTGAGTCTATTGCCACGGCCATCTGACCAAGGTGACTGACCGCTTCGGTTCAATCGTCCGGGGTGTCAATGAACAGCCCGAACAGCCCGGCTGCCGGACGGTCATGCTGCCCGATCGGTCCCGTGGCGGTGGCGCCTCCGCCGTTGCGATCGCAGGAGAAGTGATCGATTCCGCCTCCGAGGTCGAGCAACAGACTGAATGAACGGCAGCCAGTGGCGACGAAGTGGTAGTCGTTCTCCCCGGATTCACCCTGCGCCGTGGGACAACTGGCCAGATGGTGATCGCTGCCATCAAGATCGATGAGCATGCCGATCGCCTGCTGGGCCGCCGATCCCTGCGACAGTCGATCTCCCCGGTACTGGTCGTCGCCGCTTCGGTCGAGCAGGACGCCGGCGGCGCGATCCCAGCCGACGCCCTGTCCGGCGGCGATAACAGAGCAGTACGAATCGTCGCCAGCGTCGTCGAGCAACGCGCCGAACGCTTCATGCACGCCAGCGCCCTGCGAGTAGCGGTTGCCCGAGTAACGGTCGTTTCCTGACTTGTCATGCAGCACGCCCAATCCATGCCAGTACCCGCAGCCCTGAGCCATCTCCCCGGCCACATACTGGTCATCACCCGCGCCGTCGTGCAGGAGGCCGATGCCCCCAGCGGCGTAGTTGCGCATGCCGTAGCCAAATCCCTGCGAGAGCGAGCGGCTTACCCCGGGAACATCCTCATTCGATGAGGCCCCGCGGGAGTCGTAGCAGTCATTGCCCTCGACATCGATGAGCGCCCCGAATCCCCCCGGACCACCAGCCCCTTGGCAGAGCAGCCGACCCCGGTAGACATCAGTCCCGGATAGGTCCATGAGCAGCCCCGCGCCGTGGATGGCCGCGCCCAGCGACCAGAGTTGGCCCTCGTAGGTGTCATCGCCAGCCCGGTCGAGCAGCAGCGCCGCGCCGCCGATGGCCGCCCCGCAGGACAGTGTCTCCCCCGAGTACCAATCGTTCCCGCTGCGATCATCAATGAATGCCAGCCCCAGCACCGCGCCAGCGGGTCCTTGCTCGACGCCGCCGATGTAACGATCGTTTCCGGTCAGATCGATGATCGCCTGATTGCCGGCGCGCAGCGCACCCCATTCATAGGTGTCGTTTCCGCCCGGCTCGAACACCCCCGCCAGGCGCGACATGTCGTACCGATTGTCATCGATCGAACCGACCACCACCCAGCCGAGGCCATCGACCGATTCAACCATCAGCACCCGCCCCTCGATTGCGCCTGCCAGTTCATCCGGAATCGCCGAGAACTCATCGATGGCTTTGAAGTCCACTTCCGGGACAATCTTGACCTCAAGGTGAGCCAGGGCCGCGACCAGCGCGGTCGGATCCACTGTTGAGAGGTTGCGCAAAGTGCCACAGAACCCCGGCGCCAGAGGCCCGGTCTGGGCGATGAGCCCGTCGGCCAGGCCGGCCAGCATCGAGCACTGATGCGCCAGTTCCGGCGGCACACCGCCCTCACCGAATGATGCCTGCAGCATCAGGCGCGGCTCATTCAGCAGGAAGTCGATGGTGAACACCCCGGAGTATGGACTGTGGAATGGCATCTCGCCATGCGAAGCACTGCTAGGCAGTTCCTGCCCCAGTGCCTGCGCGGCCAACATCGCCGCGGAGTGGATCGGGCGCGCAACGCCTCCGGCCAGCGGCGCGTCCACTATCGCGGCGAGTTCCACCAACGAGCACGGTGCCGTAGAACATGAGCGCACCATTGGCAGGGAGCACAGATCATGGTGGTGCAGGGGGTTCTCGGCGATGAGATCAAGCAGCCGAGTCACATCGGCATCGATTCCCGATTCCTTGGCGAGGCGTCCCACCTGATTGCCTGCCGCGACTGGATTCACCAGCGGGGTGGTGACTGCGGGCGGGGGGGTGCCGTCCCGCCAGCGGGCTGAGCCGGGCTCAACGGCGTACGGCTGCATCGTGGCTGTGAACTCGAGCTCGCGCCCCAGTTGCACTCGTGTCTCCTGCAAATGTCCGGACCGATCAGCCGCGGCAACGAGTCGCCACGAACGATTCGGATGAGCCCGCCAAGTGATCACTACCTCATCACCCGGATTGGCCGATGCAGTCGCCGCGGCCACCGCAGCCGCCGATGCCGGTTGGCCGTTGATGGTCTCAAGAGAGTCCGGCCGACAAAGCGTCGGGGAAGTGAGCCCACGCCCATCGAGTGGCCCGGGCAGCACCCGGGTCACGATGCAGCCACCCGGCACATCGCGCACCAGCAACCCCAGCCAAGCCCGTGCTTCGGGCGGCTTCTCAGCCGGTGCCGGGGCACCCTGCGTGGTGAGGAACAGCGTTCCGAGCAGCGCCAGACAACCCTGAACAGCCATGTGCTCAGGCTACGCCACCGGCCGCCGCGGACGCCGCTACAGTGGGAGCCCATGATCCGACGCCGCAAACAGCCGACCCACCCGTTTCTTCAGGCCGATCGTGGCGAGCGGCTGCAGAAGGTGCTGGCCAAGGCTGGCGTGGCCAGCCGAAGGCGCTGCGAAGAACTGATCGCTGAAGGACGAGTGAGCGTCAATGGCCACATGATCGATTCTCTTCCGGCCTGGGTGAACGCAGCTGAGGATCAGGTGGTCCTAGACGGGAAACCGCTCAGGAAGGAAGAGCCGAAGGCCTATGTCATGCTCTTCAAGCCCAAGGGCTTCGTCACCACGGCCGACGACCCTGAAGGTCGCCCCAATGTTCTGAATCTGGTCGAGCATCCGTCGCGGGCCCGACTCTTCCCGGTGGGTCGATTGGACATGGATTCGTCAGGGCTGCTTCTGCTGACCAATGATGGCGAACTCGCCAATCGTCTGACCCATCCGCGCTACGAGATGCACAAGGGGTACGAGGTGACTGTGAAGGGCCGCCTCGAAGACACCGATGTCCGACGCCTAGAGCAGGGAATCTTCCTTCCCGGCAAAGATGCCCCCGGAGCCCGCGCTCAGGCATCGTCGCTGGAGATCCTCGACCGCGATCGGGAGAAGACCACGCTGCACATGGTGCTGCGCGAAGGGCGCAATCGGCAGATCCGCCGGATGCTGCTCGACCTTGGCCACGGAGTAAGCAAACTGCGGCGGACCAGCATGGGGCCACTCGAACTCAGGGGATTGGCACTCGGCGAATGGCGCGACCTGACCCCCGACGAGATCGGCCAGCTGCGCCGGCAGGCCTTTGCTGACGCGGCGACAATCTTCAAGCGCCGCGCCACTGCCGAGCGGCAGGCTCGCAATCGTCGCGAGGGGCAGGGGGCGGCCAGCCCGAGGTCATCGTCGGGCCGACGCCAAGATCGGAGTGAGTCCGAACCACGGGGGGCTGGGCGTCACTCCAAGCGACCATACCGGCATTCACGGGCCGGTGGCGCCCCGGCGGGAACTCGCCGACGCTCGACCTGATCGCCTAGGATTCGCCTACGCCAATGCCCCAGTACGAGTACGAGTGCAAAGAAGACGGCGAGGTAATCGTCCTGCTGCGCCCGATGCGTGATGCCGATGCGCCGGTTGAGGATCCCAAGGGACTCGGTCGGGCTTTCCTCCGACGACACTCAGTGTTCGGGGTTGGTGGCTCCAGCGTCGGCACAACTCATGTGCACGCCGGTCCATCGTGCCCATGCGGCAAGCCGCAGTCATCGTGCGGCTCCAACTGAGACGAAGAGTAGCTCTGGCATGCTGCGCCGCTGGGGTGCTGCTGGTGATTGTGAACCCGTCTTCCGCCTTCCGCGGCGAGGACTCCCCTGGATTGCTGCTGATCGTGCACGCCCCTGAACTGGCGGTGGTCGCGCAACAGTGGCGCGACTACCGGAGTGCTGACGGATGGGCCGCAGAGACTCTGGAGGCCCGCCCGGGCGAGAGCCCGGAGGCGCTGCACGAGCGGATAAGCAGAGCGCTGCCAGCGGAACTGGTCGCTGGCCGCCCGATGGCGCTCCTGCTCCTGGGCGATTCCGACACCGTTCCCTGCTTCCGGAGAGTGCAGAGCGAGCCGACCATCGTTGATCAGCGGGACGAGATGTTCGCCACCGATGCGCCGTATGCGGAACTTGCCCACGGCCGGGATCCGATGCGAGTCGGTCGCGTGCCAGCCCGCTCGGCCGCCGAGGCCACTGCCGTCCTCACCAAGTTGCAGACTCGCGAGGTGGCCCTTGGTGCCCAATGGCAGAGCCGCATCGAGATCGTTGCTGGAGAGGGCCGATTCGGGGAACACGACCGGTTGCTGGAAACTTTGACCACCGGCCTGCTGAGCAGAGCGGTTGGCCCCGAGTACTCAATTCGGGCGTCGTACTGTCGCCACGGTTCGCCTTGGTGTCCGGTGCCTTCCGAGGTCTCGACAGTTGTCCGAGAGCAACTGCGGGGACCAGCGCTGCTGTTCGCTTATCTGGGCCACGGCAGTGCGCAGGCTCTGGACAAGCTCAATGCCGGTCCCACCTCAACGCGAATTCTCAAGTCGGCCGATCTGGCCGATCTGGCCCGACCCGCCACTAGCGGGCAAGGGGTTGGGGTTGGCGTTGCCATCCTGATCTGCTGCAGTGCGGGTTGGTTCGACCGCGCCGATGGCACGCCGTGTCTGGCTGAATCGATGCTGCTGGCCGAACAGGGGCCGCTGGCGGTGATCGCCGGCAGCCGCCCCACTCATCCCTACGCCAACGCCGTGGTGGCTCGCGAGGCGCTGACGGCAATTTGCGAGCAGCGTGTGGGAACGGTCGGCGAACTGGCGGCAGCAATCGAACGGGTTCTGAAGTACCCAGCGGACGGAGACATCATTGACGCGCTGGCCGCCCCGATCGCCATTGTGCAGAAGTGGAGGACTCCGCTGCCGCAACTGCGCGGGATGCACGCTGAGCTGTACAACCTGTTGGGAGATCCCTGCACCCGGTTGCCACATCCTCCAGCGGCTAACTCTGTTCAGGAGTTGACGGTGGATGGCGACCACATCCGCGGCCGGGTTCCCGCGCTGGAGCAGGGCAGCGTGCTCATTGAACTGGAGCGCGCCCGCACCGACACCGCCGGATTGGCGCCGACCAACGCCCTGTTGGGCGAGGCGCTGGATGCGGCCTGCCGCACCAACTGGCCGCTGGCCAACGATCCGGTCATCGGCCGCATTCAGACCAGCTTGGTCAATGGTCGGTTCGATGCGCAGTGCGATCCAGCCTTGTTGCTGCGCGCCCGGTCCCTGCGCGTACTGGTGTTCTCGGATGCGCGGGATGCCCGACTGCGCGCCCTCGGCGGGCTTGCCCTCCCCGTTGTGCCAGCGAGCGCTACACCCCCCGCGTTAGCGGCTCCCAGATGAACTTGTGCAACTGCAACTGCAGTCGCACATTCAACCGGTCGGCCAGAATCCACTCCGCCATCGACTGGGCCGACAGTCCAGCGTGGCCAGCGATCTCGCGGCCAGCCTGCTGGGCGAACACCGGACTGAAGAGCACACTTCGACAGCGGCGCAGCAGCGCGTGGGAGCCGACTGTCTCGCGGGCGAACTCATAGTCATTGCGATCGCCGATGACGAACTTCACCTCATCTCGCAGGTGGAGATGCTCAATGTTGCTCCAGAGCATGCGGTGGGCTTCCCCGCTTGATGGCGTCTTGATGTCCAGAATCCGCAGGGCGCAGTGGTCGGTCGGGCTGATATCGACCGCCCCGGAAGTCTCGATCAACACGGTGTGCCCGGCCTCATACAGCCGCCGTGCCAGCGGGGCAGTGGCGGCCTGCGCCAGCGGCTCGCCACCGGTCAGTTCCACCAGTGGGCAATCAAACGACTGCACCTCGCGGATCACCTCTCCCAACGGGCGAGACTTCCCTTCGCGAAAGGCGTACTCGGTGTCGCAGTAGGAGCAGCGCAACGGGCAGCCAGTGAGGCGCACGAACACGCAGCGCTGCCCGGCCCAACTGCTCTCTCCCTGAATGGAGTGGAAGATTTCGTTGACCCGCAGCGTTTCCATCGACTCCTACGGTACGCCATGGGCCGCCAGTGAAACGGGCCGCCCGTCGGCGGCCAAGAATGCCCAGAAGAGGACTTGAACCTCCAAGGGATTGCTCCCGCTAGCACCTCAAGCTAGTGCGTCTGCCAATTCCGCCACCTGGGCAAGTGGGCGGGCGAGTATAGCGGCGCACCGCCAATGAAAAGCGGCCGCCACGGGGCGGCCGCTCATGAACTCATGCGTCGCGTGGGGATCAACCCCAGTTGGCAGAGAGGATCGTCAAGTCGGCGCCATCGGTGGTGCCATTGCCGTCAACATCGCCGGCGCTGGTACCCCAGCCGCTCAAGAGCAGCGCCAAGTCGGCGCCGTCGACATGGCTGTCGCCGTTCAGGTCGCCAGGGACGGATGGGACACTGCACTCGATCCCGGTGACTTTCAGATCATCGATGGCTGCTTCAATCAGCGAACCGTTGTTCAGGTCCTGTGCCTGGAACTTGATCTTCACCGGGCCGGTTGGCGTGACATAGTCGGACACTCGGTACGACTTCTGCACCCAGGCATTGGTGCTGCCGCCGGTGCCGATCGTTTCCAGATTGGCCCATGTCGAGCCGTTGTCACCGCTGATGAGAATTGGGAACACATCGCTGGCCGGGCTGCCGCCCTGATCGTTCGAGTACCACAGCCAGAAGGTGATGTAGGTGCCAGCCGGATTGGTCACTGCGAATCCGGGGCTGGTGAGCGAAGTGACTCCGCCATCGACATCCTGCGCTCCGGCCGCACCACCCGCCGATCCCTGACCAGTGGCCCAGCACATGCTGCCAGGATCCGAGTGGTCGTTCTCCGGCTGGGCTGATGTGCCGTTGGGATCCACCCGAACCCAGACTCCGGCGGTGGCCGTGTCGCCAGTGTCGCCGACGACCCAGGCAGTGGCCGTCTCACAGTTGTCATCAACCAGCACGGCATTCCCGGTG
>SYPI01000190.1 GCA_005804005.1 Planctomycetia bacterium | reverse complement strand
GCGGGATTCATTAAGTTCAATGCACCGGCGGGCCAGTTCGCGCGTCTCGCCAGCGCTGCTGCTGTCCAGTGCCAATAGTCGAACAGCATCGTCGGCGTGATCCATCCGACCGCAGGCGTTGATCGCTGGCGCCAGTTGGAAAGCCAACTGCTCCGATGTGAGTCGACCACCGTCACGGATCATCATCCGCCGCAGCATGGTCAGTCCGGGGGATGCATCCGCCTCCAGCGCCCGCATGCCGACTGCGGCGATCACCCGGTTGCGGTCCACCAGCGGCACTACATCCGCGATCGTTCCCAACGCCGCCAGACCGGTGAGCTGGGTAAGCAGCGTCTGCAGTAGTGTCGGCAGGCGCTCGCTGCCACACCATTGCCGGGCAAACTCGGCTGCCACGCACCAGGCAACTCCAGCCCCGCAGGGATTGGGCGCCAGTGGCCACCGCGGGCACTCTTCGCGCCAGCTACTGGCACACGGGTGGCACACCGCGTCGGCCGGTGGCATCAGCGCCGTTCCACTCGCATCGCGCTGCGGCTCATGATGATCGGTGACCAGATACTCCAGCCCCAGTTGGCGGGCTAGATCAGCCTCGGCGATCGAAGTGACCCCGCAATCAACTGTTACTACCGTGTCCACACCTTCGCCACGCAGGCGTCGCAGCGTCTCGGCAGCCACCCCGTATCCGTCGGCAACACGGTGCGGAATGTAAGAACTCACTCGGTCGCCACCGCCGACGGCCCGAACGATGCGCAGCAGGATCGCCGTGGCCGCCACGCCGTCCGCGTCGTAGTCACCGTGGATGATGATGCGCCGCGAGGCGCGGACCGCCTCCACCAGCCGGCCCGCAACTGCCGTAGCGCCGGGCAGGCCGCCCATTCGGGGTAACTGGCTCAGCGCTGGCGCAAGGAACTCGCTGCGATTGGCGTTGGTCACCCCCCGGGATCCCAACAGGCGGTCAAGCAGCGTGCCGCCTGCGCCCGGCACCCCGCGGCGAATCCAGGGTCGTTCGTCGGCGGGCATGGGGAGAGGGTACGGGGCGCTCGGCTTGCCGCTGGCGGCATCTGGGGGGATACTTCCGGCCCCTGCCGATGCCGCCGCTCCGTTCCATCCTGCTCTTTGGCGCCCCCGGCACCGGCAAGGGAACGCAGGGGAAACTGCTGGCGCAGGTCCCCGGATTCCATCATGTAGCCACCGGCGACCTGTTCCGCGCCCTCGACAAATCGAGCGTGCTGGGGAAGCAGTTTGCCGACCTCTCAGCGCGCGGCGAGTTGGTCCCCGATGGTCTCACCGTGGAGCTCTTTCGACAGAGCATGGAGCAGCGCGAACGGGATGGCCGCTACCTGCCGCGCGCTCAGTTGCTGCTGCTCGATGGCATCCCGCGCAGCGCCGGACAAGCCACCGCGCTGGCGGGAATGATCGAGGTACTCGGAATACTGCACCTGATCTGCCCCAACGAGGACGAGATGGTGCAGCGCATGCGCCGCCGGGCCTTGCGCGAGGGCCGCACCGACGACGCCGACGAGCGGGTCATCCGCCGCCGATTCGATGTCTACCGCGCTGAGACTCGCCCTGTACTCGACTGCTTTCCAGCTTCACTGGTGCATGAGATTGGCGCGGTGGGTTCGCCCGCCACAGTCCTTGCACGCGTCCTCACCGCTGCGGCCCCGCTGTTGGATGCTTCGTTCCCCAACCCGCTGGATTGACTCGACGCAACCCCTAGGGAGCTGCGGGGGTATCTGGCGCCGCTGGCGGGTCAAGGTTGACCGGCGTCGCCCCGAAGAGGGCCGCAGCCTGCCTAAGCGCCTGCTCTTGGGCGCGGATCAGGTCTTCCGATGGCCGCGCCACCATGGGGCGATCACCGCGGGCCAGATCGCTGGCCGCGCCGAGGGTGACTTCAACTTCCAGACGGCGTTCAATGATCTGACCGGCAGCGTCGTGCTTCTCCCTCCCGCGCTCATCGTGCTCTGGCCGGGCAATGCTCAGCCGCACAACTTCACCCGGTCGTTTCATCTGCACGATGGTGACCAGATCGGTCTGGTTGGCTATCGGCTGATCGTCAATGGCATCGATGAAGTCCCCCGGCTCAAGAACTTTGATGGCGGGCATTCCGGGAATGACTGCGCGCAGTCGAATGCCGGGACGGATGCCTAGTGGCTGCTCCATCTGCACTCCGAGCGCACCGCGCGGCGCTTCCAGAATGTGGCGACGGGCAGCCTCCAGCAGTCGTTCGCGTTGCTCCACCGAGAGCGTCAGCCTGCTCAGCGCGGCGAAAATCTGTTCGAGGGGCGTCTGCGGGCTGGCTAGAGCGTCGGTGGCGGCGGCGCGGGCTGCCAGCAGCGGGCCGTCGAGTTCCGCCACCAGTTCCAGAGTTCGACCCTCGAGTTGCACACCGGCCAAGGCCGCTGGTGCCCAAGTCGACTCCAGTTCCGCGCGGACCTTTTCCAGGCGATCTTCCTGCTGCCGGGCATTGCCGAGAAAGATGGGAGCCGGGGCGAGCCGCATCGGTTCGACCTTCTTCCCACCCGGGACCTCAATGCCCTTGGCGCCTTGCATCGGCGCCATGAGGATCATTCCGGTGATGGCCGCAGCAATGATCATCGCACCACTTCCGCTACAAGCCTAGCGATTGATTCGGCGTGGGCAAGCAGCCAGTTGATGCGGCGATCGACAAAACTGAGAACATCCACCGCCCCGTACTGCCCCAGCCGCCCGCGCCGCGCCAGCGGGATGATGCTCTCGGTCACTGAGGCCTCGATCATCAGGTGGCTGACGAAGACCCCGCGGGCGGGCCGGTGCAGTTCCCCGTTTGCCTCACGGGCGTAGCCGGTCAGCACCGAGCGCAGCAGGTCTTCGCGGAGGCTGGCATCCCATGCGCTGGCATCAGCCGCGCCGCGCGGAGCTGAGGCAAACTGCAGCATGGCGTTGGCCACATCGTGCCACGGCGGGCCGAGTCGGGCAGCATCAAAATCCAACATGCAGCGCACCGCCGCGCCGCGATAGAGGAGGTTGCCCGGATGAAAATCGCCATGCAGGATGCACTCCTCACCAATTGGGCTGGCTTTCGTGACCACTCCGGCCGACTCTTCGTACTGTCGCAGGACGCGCCTGAGTAGATCCTCGAGACCGAGTGTCGTCTGGGCCTTCGCCGGTGAATCTCTGGCCAGCCGGTCGAGGGTTCCGGCCACCTCCGGCACCGCCCGGCGTACCAGCGCGCAATCGTGGTAGGTAGGCAATCGGGCAGCCCGCGGCGCTCCCAGCGGGCGGAGTCCGCGGTGCAGCCGGGCCAGCACCCCGCCGGCCGCCTCGGCCTGCTCAGTCTGCAGTGAATAGCGTTCTCCCCGGATGTACCGGAACATCTCGTACATCGACTCACCGCGGTGCAGCGCCAACTGATGGCCGTGGCGCAGGCTGACCGCCGCAGCCACCGGTACCCCGGCCGCAGCAGCGGCCTGATGGACCTGCAGGGCGAAGGCGGCCCGTTCCAGCGACTTGCCGGGAATCAGCCGGCGCTTGAGGACATAGGCCCGGCCATCCGCTTCCACCAGCAACTTCGGGCTCTGGCTGGAACCCCGCTCGTACTCATGAACCTTGGTGACCTTATTGAGATTGAACTGGGCCAGCACCTCGGCGGCCTCGGCCGGCTCGAAGCGTGGCCGGTCTACCTCACTCGGCATTCTGCGCCTGCTCTTTGATCCGGTCGATCGCGGTCTTCACTTCGACCACGGCGCGGCTGATCTCGGAGTCGGCGGACTTGCTGGCGATAGTGTTGGCTTCGCGCAGCATCTCCTGCGCCAGAAAGTCGATGGTTCGCCCGACCGGATCGGGACGGGCCGGATCGAGCAATCCAGAGAACTGCTCGAGGTGCCCACGCAGTCGCGAGATCTCTTCGGCAATGTCCGAGCGCTCGGCAAAGATGGACACTTCGCGCACCAAGTCAGTGTCCTGCACTGAGGCACCGAGTTCGGCCAGCATGGCGCTGACTCTGACCCGCAGCCGATCGCGATAGGCATTGACCACCAGCGGCGCGCGCTGGGCGATGCGTTCCAGAGCGGCGGCCATGTGGGCAGCGTGTTGGCCCAGGTCGGCGGCCAGTGCGGCCCCCTCCGTGGCCCGCATGGCCAGCAGGCGCTTGGCCGCTTCATCCACCAGCGGGACCAGCACAACGCGCGCCGCCTCGCACAGTTCATGGGCACCGTTGGCGGCCAGCACGCCGGGCAGACTGAGCAGGTGGGCCGGGTCAACGCGATCGGCGGCGGGGCCAAGCGCAGCGCGCAACTGCCGGACATACTCCTGCAGCGCGGGTGCGTTGACCGCCGTGGCCCCGCTGGCATTGGTACGGCTGAATCGGGCCGACAGCGTCACGCTGCCGCGATTGATGCGCTTGGCGAGTGCCGCTTCCAGTTCGCCCTCGAGAGCGAGCAGTTCATCCGCCACGCGCAGCGAGACCTTGAAGTGGCGCCCGTTCACTGATCGCAACTCGACGGCATACTGCGTTGTGCCAACCTCGGCGGTCGCCACGGCGCAGCCTGTCATCGAGCGAATCATGGATCAGTTACGGCCGGGGCTGGGGCCGGGGCGGGGGCCGGGGTTGGGGCCGGGGCTGGCTCGGCACTCGGTGCTGGTGCTGGTGCTGGCGCTGGCGCTGGTGCTGGTGCTGGCTTGGTATCGACCAGGGAACTCTGCGGCACTGGAACCAGTCCCGCGTTCGGGTTGGTCGGAAGAGTCGGTGCCGGCACTACGGCGGGCGCCGCATCGGGCGCAGCGGCGGGAGTCACAGCCGGTGCGGCGCCCTCTGCCGGAAGCAGCCCGGGCTCAATCACTTCTTCTTCCGGAACCGGCTCATCACTGGCAGGCGACGAGTTGTCCATGATGTTCAACCCGATGGCCACTGCCAGATACAAGGTGAATACGGTCACTGTTGCCACGGTCAGGGCGTCACCGGTCCGGCCACCAAAGGCCGTGTCTGACCCACCGCCGCCGCCGAAGGCCGCGGCCAGCCCGCCGCCCTGCGGCCGCTGGACGAGGATGATCAGCACCAGAGCGATGCTGACGACAATGAAGATCACCGTGAGAATCGAGAAGAGCCAGTCCATTCAGTTCCTTTCCTGCTGCGGCACTGCCGAGCCGAGATTGCGGCGGCCACTCTCGGCCGCGCACTTGGCAATCTGAGCGAAGTCGCAAGCCTTCAGGCTTGCGCCACCGATCAGCCCGCCGTCGACCCCAGGCTGCGCGAAGAGTTCCTGCGCGTTACCGGGGTTGCACGACCCGCCATAGATGATGCGGGTCCGTGCGGCGAGTCCTGCATCATAGAGGAATCCGAGGCATTTGCGGAGTTCTCCGTGGGCTTCAGCGGCATCCTGCGGC
>SYPI01000024.1 GCA_005804005.1 Planctomycetia bacterium | reverse complement strand
TCCAGCTGGTCGAGGATGTTGGAAAGCATCTCGCCCAGATAGATGGACATGATCGCTGGCGGCGCTTCGTTGGCGCCGAGGCGGTGATCATTGTGACAACTGGCGATGGAGGCGCGCAGCAGGGCCGACCGCTGATCCACCGCGCGAATCACTCCGCAGAGGAAGACCAGAAACTCCATGTTGGAGTGGGTGTCTTCTCGAGGGTCAAGCAGATTGACTCCGGTGTCAGTGGCCACCGACCAGTTGTTGTGCTTACCCGAACCGTTGATCCCAGCGAATGGTTTCTCATGCAGCAGGCACTCGAACCCGTGGGCATGGGCCGAGGTGCGCAGGATGTGCATGGTGATCATCTGGTGATCGACCGCGATGTTGGCGTTTTCGTAAGTCGGGGCGATCTCGTACTGGCCCGGGGCCACCTCGTTGTGGCGGGTCTTCACCGGGATTCCCAGTTCGAACAGGCGCGCCTCAGAGTCGGCCATGAAAGCCATCACCCGCTCGGGAATGGTCCCGAAGTAGTGGTCCTCAAGTTGCTGGCCCTTGGGCGGGGCAGCGCCTACCAGGGTGCGGCCAGCCACCTGCAGGTCGAGGCGCTTGCGGCAGAGTTCACGGTCAACCAGAAAGTACTCCTGCTCGCAGCCCAGAGTGGTGATGACCTGGTTCACACCCTTGTCGGTGCCGAACACTTTGAGGATGCGCATGGCATGCTTGCTGATCGCCTCTATGGAGCGAAGCAGGGGCGTCTTGGTGTCCAGCGCCTCGCCGGTCCAGGAGACAAACGCGGTGGGAATGCACAGCGTCGAATAGCCTTCGCCATTGGTGAGGATGAACGCCGGGCTGGTGGCGTCCCAAGCGGTATAGCCGCGAGCCTCGTAGGTGTCGCGAATCCCGCCGGAAGGAAAACTCGAAGCATCCGGCTCGCCCTGAATCAGCGCATCTCCGGAGAACTTCTCGATGGCGCCGCCGTCGCCAGTGGGCGAGACGAAGGCATCGTGCTTCTCGGCGGTCATGCCAGTCAGCGGCTGGAACCAGTGGGTGTAGTGGGTCGCCCCGTGCTCGAGCGCCCAGTCCTTCATGGCGGCGGCAACGGTGTTGGCAATGGCTGGGTCCAGCGGCAGGCCGAAGCGAGTGGTGCGCTGGAGGTTCATGAAAACCTCCGGCGGCAGTCGCTTCAGCATCACATCTCCGCTGAACGTCTTGGAACCATAGATGTCGGAAATTTTCACGGTGCTTCTGGCCTCCGCGGTGGCGGCGGTGTCAGACGAGGGGTGCATTGATCGGTTCTCCTCTCCGAGATGCGTGGTGCGGCGCGCGTCATTGCGCTGCGCCTATGGTCGCGCCTAGGGCGGCGATTGGCAAGGGGCATCTGGCCCCATCTTTTGGCTGGTTTTTGGAATGGGGGCGGGCCAGCGTGGTCACAGTGGTATCTCCACAAAGGAGAGCTCGTCGGCGAAGACGTCCAGCACTGCGGCGCTAGCCGGGTGGGCGCGGGCCAGTGCTCCGGGATTGATCACCCGAGTCTCGCCGATGCGGTCATCGCGGCGCCGATGAGTGTGGCCGTGCAGGAGATAGGCGGCCCCGTTGGCAAAGGCCGTGGAGATGCACTCGTCGAGGTGGCCGTGGGTGAAGGCCAGCACTTGCCCGTCGATGTGCAACTGGCCCAGCGGGTGAACCACCTCCAGCCCGATCGACCGGGCATAGTCGGCCAGATCCAACTCGTCATCGCAGTTGCCAAACACCACCCAGGTCCGCAGACCGGTGAATGAGTCAAGCACCGCAGTGGTCTCGGCATCCCCCAGAAAGATGAAGGCGGTAGCACCCTTCTCCTTCAGCAGGCGGACCGCGGCGCGGGTCCGGCCGACTTCGCCGTGGGCGTCGGCGATGAGCCCGAAGATGTGGTCAACCTTCGACAAGTAGAGGCCTGAGCCAGTCAAGGGTACCCTTCGCGCCCCGCTCCGCGCGGAGCCGAGCGATCCACCGATGACACCAGCGAACCAGATCGTCACCCGCTTCGCGCCCAGCCCATCCGGGCACCTGCATGTGGGCGGGGCGCGTACCGCACTCTTCTGCTGGGCCTTTGCTCGCGGACGAGGTGGCAAGTTCATCCTGCGCATCGAAGACACCGATCAGAAGCGTTCCTCGGACGCCGCCAGCGTCGGCTTCCTGAAGGATCTGAAGTGGCTGGGAATCGACTGGGATGAGGGGCCAGTTCTGGATGGCATTGGCGGGGGAGATCACGGGCCCTACTTCCAGTCAGAGCGGCTGGACATCTATCACCGGGAGTTGCAGCGACTGCTGGATTCCGGCCACGCCTACTACGCGTTTGACACTCCAGCCGAGATCGACGCCCAGCGGGCTGCGGCGCGGGCGAGCGGGGTGGCCTTTCGCTACGACGGCACGGCGGCCCGCGCGGCTGGCAACGCTTCGGCCCAGGCCCGCATCGCCAACGGTGAGGCGGCGGTCATCCGCTTTGCCACGCCGCCGGGGCCGGTGACCATTGTTGATCTGGTGCTCGGCGAGGCCACCATTCCTCATGGGGAGATCGACGACTTCGTCATCCGCAAGGCCGATGGCTTCCCGACCTATCACTTCGCCGTGGTGGTGGACGATGAGCTGATGCGCGTCACCCATGTGCTGCGCGCTCAAGAGCACTTCACCAACACCGCCAAGCACATGCTGCTGCAGGATGCTCTGGGGTTCCGGCGGCCGATCTACGCCCACCTGCCGGTGATCAGCAATCCCGACGGCAGCAAGATGAGCAAGCGCGACAAGGACAAGGTGCTGCGCAAGGCGGTGGCCGACCGAAAGCTGGAAGCGCCGCCGCCGGGGACCGTGGCCGAGCCGCGGTGGGCGAAGTGGCGCACCGACAAGAATGTGCAACTGGAATTGGAGGATGCCCAGCGGCTGGCTGGCGCGCTGGCAGTCTCACTGCCGGAAATCAATGTCGATGACTTCCGCCGCAGCGGCTACCTGCCAGCGGTGATCTGCAATTTCTTGGCCCTCAATGGCTGGAGCCCGGGCGGCGACGTCGAGAAGTTCGACACCGAGTTCCTCAAGAAGTCGTTCGACCTGGCCCGAGTGGTCAAGACTCCCGCCAAGTTCGATCGCGCCAAGCTGCTGGCGTTCAACTGCGACGCCATCACCGGACTGGCGGCGCGGGACTTCGTGGCGGCGGCGCGCTCCCACGGCCAGAGCGAGCACCCCGAATTCATGCGGAAGTTGACCAGGGCGCAGTTCGATCTGCTCGCTTCGGCCAGTCAGCCGCGCTCCAAGACTCTGGATGACATGTTCGCTGGTAACCGATTCTTGGTGCTGGGCGACGATGCGATCGCCATCGACCCCAAGGCCCGCGCCAAGGTGCTTGAGTCGGGCACGCCATCGGGCCTCGACCACCTGCGCGCCATGCAGGCGATCCTCGCGGGGGTAGAGCAGTGGGAAGCCGCGCACCTTGAGGCGGCAGTGAAGGCCTACGCCGATCGGGCTGCGGCAGGGGAGCTAGGCAAGGTGGCCCAGCCATTGCGCGTGGCCCTGAGCGGTGGAACCGTGAGCCCCCCCATCTTCGACACACTCACGATTCTGGGCAAGGCCAGCGTGCTGGCGCGGGTTGGTCAAGTACTCGCGGCACAGTGAGTGCGCACGCTGGCCCGTCCGGGCGGAACTCGACTCGCCAACTGCGGCAATAAAAGATGGGGCGCCTGACAGGCGCCCCATCTTGAAGACTGTCGTCCAAGCGCGGGGGACTCGCGTTGCGCGAGTGGCTCGGCTGATTCAACGACGACGACGACCAACGAGTGCTGCCAAGCCAAGCAGCGCGACTGCGCCTGGAGCTGGAACGGTTGTCAAC